>NZ_JANQCX010000003.1:0-158502 GCF_024723575.1 Campylobacter sp. 2352 PW | reverse complement strand
GTAAGTAAATGATAGACTTAGCAGGTGTGGTTTGTTTAATTAAAATAAAAACTCTTTTTTAATATTTTGAATACAATTTGCCAAAAAAACACTTGGGAGTAAAAAACAAATGGTGCCCGAGGTCGGACTCGAACCGACACAAGGTTGCCCTTACCAGATTTTGAGCCTAATGCGTTTTGTTATCATTTTTTATCAAAGTATTGAAAAATAGGCGTTTTATTGTTTAAGTTTATCTTAAAAATAGTATTATTTTATACCATTTTGAGAAAAAAACCGCTACCAAAACCGCTACCACTAAAATCCATTTGAGATACCATTTTTAGTATATTTTTAATTTTATATTATGTAAAAAATAATAAAATTTTCTGCGTAAATTAAAAGCAAAAAAGGAATATCTTGAAAAATCTAGTAAAAATAAGAGAATATAAGGGTATATATTTTATAGACAAAGATAAGAAATTAGAGGATATAAAAGAAATTAGCTTAGTAGAATTACAAAGAAGATTAACTATCCCATACGAATTAGCTATAAGATATTATGAAGGAAAAAAATCAAGTTATGAGATATTTCCTATTTTAAATAATACCCAGACTCTTAAAAAGAATTGTGAGTTAATTGCCTTACAAAGAATTAATGGAAAATTTGCAAAGAAATTTAAAATTAAAGAACCTAAACTAAATGAAGTGTTTGAAGAATGGATTAGTATGCGAAAAAATACTATTTCTAAAAAACATTATGAGGTAACCATATTTTCATATAATGCACATATAAAAGATATTATAGGAAACATCAAAATAAAACAAGTCAAATTAAAAGATATGCAAAATATTGTCAATAAAATGATTGATCAAGGCAAATCTCCAAGAACAACAAAAACAATAAAAGATATACTTTCTCCAGTATTTGAATTTGCTATTAAAAATGATTATATAGAAAAAAATATAGCAAGAGAAATAGTGATACAAAAATTTGATAACAAAAGATATTTTACTATTGATGATGAGGATAGAAATGCTCTTTATAAAGCTATTATAAATTATGAAAATTTAATGATAAGAGCTATGTTTATATTTCTTTTACATGGAAGAAGAAAAAGTGAAGTTCTTACATTAAAATGGGACAATATTGACTTTGCTAATAAAATTTATTTTTTACCTTCAAGCCAAAACAAATCAAGGAAAAACTTACAATTTCCGTTAAGTTCTTTACAAATAGAAGTTTTAAAAAGCATTGGAGTAAAAAATAAAGGATATATTTTTATTAAAGAAGATGGAAACCCTTATAAAGATATAAGATGGCATTGGGATAAAATAAATCAAAAATTAAAAACTCCTATTAGATTGCATGACTTAAGACATTTAATAGGATATATAGGTATTAATATGGGTATATCTTTAGAAGCTATTGGAGAAACATTAGGACATTCAAGCATAGGAGTTACAAAAAGATATGCAAATATTAAAAATGAAACTATTAATAATACTCTAAATGCTATTTTTAGTAATTTTAAAACTGAAAAACACTAATTTACAATGGTTTTTTAGGTTTTTCGGTTTTTTGGTTAAGTGTGATTAAAATTTTAAACTATTTTTAGAGCTATTAAGTTTTAAATATTCATCAAGATCATCTTTTTTAAAAACAAGTTTTTTACCAATTTTACAAAAAGGAACTTTTCCTAAATTACAATCCTTGTAAAGTTTTGAAGTGCTTATTTTTAAATAATTTGAAGCCTGTTGTACATTTAAATTTTCATCAGTTTTATTCTTGATTAATTCATTTTCTTTTAAAATCTTTTTAAAAATATCTTCAAGATCACTAGCTTTGCAAATTACTATATTATCCATATCCATTATTTTTCCTCATTTTTTAAGTAATAATAAATCGAATTGTTATCAAAACGATCTTTGAGCATGCACTATTTTCCTTTTTTTGCATATTCTTGCAAAAGTTTTCTTGCCTTTTCACGACCGACATATCTTTTGCAATTTCTTAAGACTAGGTTGATTAATTCATTTTGCTTAAAACGACCCATCTTTAAAATCTCTAAAACAGTTTTTATAAACTCTATCTCATAAGAACTCATCTCAACACTATCAAATTCCATTCTTTCTAAATTGCTAAAATTTAAAACTTTGAATGCTATTTTTTCAAATATAAATCTTCCAAGTTTTTCTGGTCTTAACAAAATAGAATTCATCTCTTCAGTGTATTCGCATCTATAGCTAAAATCAGCATAATCAACAATTTGATGACTATCAGAAAAAACTCCGCTTTTATTTAAATGGTGAATAAAAAGCACAGTCCCACCTTTTTTTCGAATTATTTTCTCTTTTGAAAATAAATAATTTGGATCAATAAATCTTCCTATTTTTCTAGTGACACAATTTAAAGAATCAACAATTATAAATACATTGAATTTCTCTTGAATTTTTATTATTTCATCGCATATGTTTTCAAAATATATGAATTTTTTATCAGAGCATGTTAAATCTATTACAAAAAAACGGTTGGTAAAATTTTCAAGAAGATTTGCGAAGCCATATTTTTTTAAACTCGAAAGTCCCATATCTGCATTTATATAAAACACTCTAATTTCATTATCTTTCTTTAAAATTTCCTTGCAAAAATACAAACAAACACTTGTCTTTCCACTACCACTACTACCATAAAGCAAACCCAAAGATTCTTTCGGTATCAAATCTTTTAAGAGCCATGATTCTTGACAAGATTGAAAATTTTCCAATTTCAATGAAAATTTTTTTATGTTTTCCATCTTATAATCCTTTTTTAGAATTATAAATTCTTTAATTTAAAATAATATAAATTTTTATTTTATTTTTAACAAAAATATTTTAATATTTTAATAATTTTATATAGGATAATTCTATTATGATAAAAGAAAATATTAAGTTTTTAAGAAAACAACGCAAATTAACACAACAAGAGTTGGGCGAAATTTTAAATGTAGGACAAAAAACAGTAAGTATGTGGGAAAAAGGAAATAACAATATTACACTTCCTACAATACTAAAAATATGTGAGCATTTTCAAATTAGTCCAAATGAGCTACTAGCAAATAATTTAGCGGATATGGAACTACATAGAAATCTTAGAAATTACAATAGACTTACACATGAATTACAGCTAAAAAATGGCTTAAATGATTTTTTAAAATCAAACATTGTAAATATGCAACTTCAAAAAATATCTAGACATATTCGTTCTCTCAAAGGTGTAGGATTTATAGAGAAATTAAGTGAAAGCTGGAGTGGAAATGGAGAGAAAATGCTTTTAATTCTTCTCTTATTTATTAAACACTTAAACAAGATAGAATTAAGCCACACAACAATGAGTAAAAAAGATTTTATAAACATGTTAAAGAAGTTTAAAATTTCTTTAAAAAATATCAAATTATACTCTTTAATTTTAAGTGAAAAAGACAAAATAAATACCATAGAGTGGGTAGAAAACAACTTAGATGAGATCGATGTAAATGCTTTATTTATTGATTTAAGAAAAGATATTGAAAAAATAATTATAAATGAGCTTAATTCGTTTAATTATTTAATTTTTAAGGATTAAAACAGATAATATTTGCTGGTTGTTATTTACCAGCTAAAATTTTGCAACAGAATATGAAATCATTCTGTACAAAGATTTGTTAGTTTTTAAAATAACCGTTTTTACTATTCTTTAATTCTTTATATTGTATTTTGATTGTTTTATTTATGTAATTTTACATAAATATAAAGTTTTTCAAATTTACAACAAAATCCTTTATGCTATAATAAAAAATAAAATTATATAAGAAAGGATGTAGATGTCTATAAAAATTGAAATTAGTGGATTTGATAAGGATTTTTTGCCTGTTTTTGAGAGTTTGGCTAAAAGCCTAAGAGCTAGTTATTGTTTGTTAGAATATGATATCCCAGATGAGAATAAACAAAGTTCTATGAAAAAAGCTTTAGAAGAAATGAAAAATGGAGAATATGAAACTTTTAAAAACTTTGATGAGTATAAAAGGGCTATGCGTGAAATATGAAATTAGAGTTTTAAAAGAATACAAGAAAAATTACAAGAAGCTAACACTAAAAGAAAAAGATTTAGTAGATGAAATAGTTTATCGCTTATCTAACAATGAAACTCTTGAAAGAAAATACAAAGATCATAAACTAAAAGGTGAATTTAAAGAGCTTAGAGAGTGTCATGTAAAACCTGATTTGCTCTTAATTTATCAAAAACAAGATGATAAGCTTATTTTAACCTGTATTAATATAGGTTCCCATAGTGAGTTGTTTTAAATAATTGAAGTTAAATTAATCAAGTTAATAAAAATCCATGTCTACACATTAAGTCACTTATGTCACTATAAAAAGAAAAAAAAGGAAAACACTATGGAAAAATTATCCCAAGAAGAAATACAAAAAGCTATGAGAGAATGTGTAGTAAGTTCTTATACTTATGATCCAGCTAATCCTAATGGTTATTCTCAAGATTTATTTGATGTAGAAAATGAAGTTTTTGCTAAAGATTATGAGTTTATAGAAAAGTGTGGTTTAGATGATATGGTAAAACACAAAGAAAGCGGTTGTGTTTTTAAAGTTTTTTACAAACAAGATCACAAAGTTAGACTTCTTAGAGTTAGCAATATGCAAGCAATGAATAGTTTTGAAAGCTATAGGGGTATAATGGCAAAAATAATAGGTTTTAAGCCAGAAGATCAAGAGTGATAAAAGCAAACAGTTTTTGAGAAGTTTAGTGAATTTTTAGAAGAACATCATATTTTTCCTATAAATTCTAATATAGGAAAAGAGATATCTAAAAAATTTATCTCATCTAATGATAATATAATTAATAATATAGCAAATATAGCACTAATAAAATCAATAATAAAAATCCAAGCACATATATAAAAGAGTTGCTAAATAAAAAAATACAAGATAATCAACAAGAACAATTTTTTAAAGATTTAGAAACACATTTTATAACAAAATATATGGTTGAATATTTATGTAATGATGATTTTGAGAATTTTATTATTAGTCGAACAGCTTTAATTTATGATTATATGAAAAACATTACTTAAATTCATAGGATAACTATGTTATCCTAACTATAAAATTGTATATCAACATGATATAGTAAAAACTTTAAATAATTTTTATTTTAAGCTTTCTAGCATAAAATTCATCATATCTTAAATACTTAAAATAAAGAAACAAAATACTTGACGCAAGAAAGAATCTAGACTATATTTAGTTGCAACACCAAGATAATATTTTATTTCTGTTTTATTACTCCCAACTTATAGAGCGTGTTAAGCTAAAACCTAAAGATTAGCTTTTACTTTCGTTAGTGTATTTATCGTTAAAATAATGAGCTACTAAAACCAATGTGCCAAAAATAAGAGTGATAGCACCGATGAAAATAGCTATATTATAACCACCCATTCTCTCTTATTTTCTTTTAAAAAAAGATCAATCTTTAAGAAAGATCGATGATAGTGCAATTATCGCCCATTTGCAAACCATAAAGACTATTTACAAATAATCCTACGCCAATAGATTCTATGAATCTTAAGATTACTTTTGCAGGTATTTTTATAAATAATGCTTTTTAAATTTTTATTTATATTGTTATTTTGCAATAAAAAACAAAAGCTAAAAGATATAAACATGCTTCTAATAATAAAATATCAAAATCAATTATTTTTTATTATTATCGGTTTTTTTATCCTTATCAAAGTCATAAAATGTCACAAATATGGCAACTGCTATTGCAAAGGCTAATACAATATATTGTCCCATTTTGTTTTCCCTTTTTTTGTTATATAAATTATTAAATTAATATATTATCTAATCAACTTTAAAAATACAATATTATTTTTTAATTATAATATTTCAAAGATCTAGCTTTTATCAACTTTGTATTATATCCATAGTTGTTTTGTTGATATTTTTGATATTTATGAAATCTACAAATTTCTACTAAGAATAGTTTAAATAATATATTTGCAGAAAAAATTGTTTATAAGTTATAAAGTCTATTTTTGATATATTCTTTATATTATTAGCTTAGGATTTTTAATGGGTGTAAGCGAAAATACTTTTGAAATTATCTTAGAAAAATTAAAATAAGCAAAATTAAATAATAAAACAAAAGGATAGATATGTTTAAAAACGAAGAATATATAAAGCAGAGAAAAGCATTATGGATAAAAAGTTTTGAGGCTTTTAAAGATGATGAAGAATTTCACAAAGAACAGTTAGAGTTTGCCGAAGCAGGAATAAATGATGGATTTGAGGAAGATCAATTATATAAATTAAACCAAAATTGCAAAAATAAGACAAAACAAACTTACTCATAAATATTTAAATTGTTTTAGCTAAAAAAACCAATTTTAGATATTATTGATTAATCTGTATATAATCACAATATAAAAAAAGAAGCAGAGTTTTTATAATATTATTTTAAATACCATTATATTGTTCTAGTAATTTTCTAAAATAATATAGATTACTTTGAGTTAGATTATTTAGTGAATTTTTATCAATCTCACACTGATCATTGCAAAAAACAGCGATATTGCAAAAATACTTTTCAGCATTTTCTATACATCCACCTTTATTTAATATTTGAGAATATAAATCGTTAGTAGATGATTTAAAATTCTTACTATCGCTATATCCTAATTTTTTATAAAAATTTGTTTTATTATTTTTACTATTATCTACAAAATGAAATCTAAGCCAATCTTCAAAATCATCAAGAGTAAGAAATAAATGTATATCTTTTGACTTTTTTATATGTTTTATAAGTTTTTCTAAAATTTTTAACTCACTAATATCGCTTTTTGCTCTATCTAGATCCATTACAATAATAAGCTTATCAATATAAGGTGCTTTTTCTATTTTATAAAGAATGTTTTTATATGAATTATTATTTTTTAAATTTTTTTACATCTATTTTAACATTATCATAATTTAGATATTTAAAAAGGGAATTAAAATAATCTTCTTCTGTTTTACCTTCGCACCAAATCTGTATACTGGGCTTTGTTTTTTATTCATCATAAAGCCCTTTTAAATAATCAATATATGCTTTTTTCTTTTCGCTTCTAATGTCATAATCGTAGTAAGTTCTTATCTTACTCTCTAGGTGTTGATCTTTTTGAATTAAAAATATTTGTTGTGAATTTAAAAAACTAACATCAAATAATAAAACATTATGAGATGAAATAATTAATTGTCCATTATGGTTTTCATCTGTATTAATAAGATTGTTAAATATAAGTATTAGCGCCAAAGTGCTTATTGAAGAATCTAATTCATCAATGAAAACAATTTTTCCTTCCTTGATAATTTGGGTTATTTTATCTGCAAAATATACTATTTTTTTAATACCTTCTGATTCTATTTGATAATTAAATTTCTTTCCATTGCGAACAAAAAAGATTTCGTATATATTCTTTCCATCTTTTTCATACTTTTTAAACTCAAAATCTTTTATAGTTTTATCTAGCAATTGAAAAATTTCCAAAATACTTTCTTTGTGTTCTAAAAAATATTTCTTTTTATTTTCTTCAAATTCAAAATTATATTTTTTTAAATAATTACTATTCATATAAACTTCGATATTGTTTATAAGATTCATAAATATTTCTTTTTGTTTTATGTTAAAATCTTTTAAGAAATAAAATATATTTTCACTAAGATTTCTTGAAAAGAATAACTCTAGCTGTTTATTTTTTTCTTTACTATCAATATTAAAAATAGCCTTATCATTCTCAAATTCATATATAATTTTATTATTTTTCAAAAAAGATTCTTTTAGGATATATTTTTTATCAAACTCTATCGAATATGTAAAAATATCTTTATTGTTATTAGATAACTCAATACTTAATTTTATAGAATTTGAATTTTCATTAAAGGCATTGTCTGTTAAATACTCTCTTAGGGTATGAGAAAAGCCATATTTAATTATATTTAGTAAAATTTTTACGCCTATAAAAAAGTTAGTTTTTCCGCTAGTATTCTTTCCAAAAAAAACTGCTGATTTCATAGGTTTCCCAGCTTGTGATAAATTAAAATTATACTCATATTTTGTATTTTTTAACTTACTTTTTGGCTTTGCTGTAAAATCAACAATTTGTGTTTCTATTCCAAAAGAATATAGGCCAGATATTTCTATTTTTCTTAACATAATGTTTTCCTTTTGTATTATTATAAAGCATTGATAGTTAATATAAACATAAAATATGTTTATATTTAAAAATATATAGTTTTAAAGTCTGTTTTGATATTTTTTATAATATTCACTAAAGAATTAAAGCTATAAAGATGAATTAATAAAAATACATTCTTAATCAAGGTAAAAAATAAACAACTTAGCAAATTTCAATATTACACTCCATAGGCATATAAAATTTCGTATAAAACTAAATCCACAAAAATATATTTGCTCTTAATGATTTAAATGAAATATTCAATAAATATATTTTGAAATATTGTTAAGAATAAAATAAGTTATTATGAAGCCCTTTGAAATTAATATAATAATTATGGCTTCAAGGAAAACTAAAGCATAAAAACTGTATAAGAAGATATCTCTATAAAGAAAACACTACTGATCTAATAAGTTTTCTAGTAGGTATAATATCCATTTATAATTACACAAAATAAAAATACAAAACTTTTATATTTATAAGTTACAAAGTTAATTTTTGATATATTCTTTATATTATTAGCTTAGGAGTTTTAATGAGTGCAAACGAAACTACTTTTGAAATCATCTTAGAAAAATTAAAAAAAGCAAATTTAAACACTAGATCGAAGGGATCTATGTTTGAAAAACTTTCAAAACATCTTTTAAAAGAAAAAGATACAGCAAATATTTATAAAAATATTTATCTTTGGGATGAATGGGATAAAAAAGATGGGCAAGATTGTGGTATTGATCTAATCATTCAAACAAAAGATGATGATTATATTGCAGTTCAATGTAAGTTTTATGAAAATTCAAAAGTAGGTTTTGGTAAATTAGGAACTTATTTTAGTATGTTGTCAAACGGAGTAAAAGAAGTTAAATTTAGTAAAGGTATTATTATAAGTGCTAGCGATCTCACTCAAAAAGCTAAAGAGCAATTGGGGCGAATTTCAGAAAATAATATACCTATAGAATTGATCACTTTAGAAGATTTTTTAAATTCAAACATAAGTTGGGATAAATTTGATCCAAATAATTCTTTAGAGCTGCCAATTACTGCAAAGAAAAAACCAAGAGAACATCAAATACAAGCCATAAATAACACAAAAGAATATTTTGCAAACAAAAATAATACAAGAGGCAAGCTTATCATGGCTTGTGGTACTGGGAAAACTTTTACTTCTTTAAAAATTATAGAAGAAATTACTCCTAAAAATTCCATTGTTTTATTTTTAGCTCCTAGTATAGCTTTAGTAGGGCAAACATTTAGAGAATATTGCAAAGAGAAAACTGATGATTTTGTTGCTTCTATTGTATGCTCAGATAGTAAATCAGGTAAAAGCATTGAAGATGATATAGATATTTTAGAATTGCCCATTCCTGCTTCTACTGATACACAAAGCATTAAAAAAGTTTACGATATAGCTAAAAAAGACAACAAAAGATTTATCATCTTTTCTACTTATCAAAGTGTTGAAAAAATCATGCAAGCTCAAAAACAAAACGATCTAGATGAGATTGATCTAATCATTTGCGATGAAGCTCACAGAAGTGTAGGAAATTTATATTCAGGTAAGGAAAAAGATAAACTAAATACTTTTACTCTATGCCATAGTGATGAAAACATCAAAGCCAAAAAAAGAATTTACATGAGTGCTACTCCAAAGATTTATTCTAGTTCTCAAAAAAGCAAAGCTTTGGAAAGTGATAATGAAGTATTTTCTATGGATGATGAAGAAATTTTTGGAGATGAAATTTATAGTATTAATTTTAGAGAAGCAGTTGAAAAAGGCTTACTTACCGATTATAAAGTTATTATTTTAGCTATCAAACAAGAAGGTATTGCAAACATAGCAAATACAGCCATAGCAAAATTAAAAGATGAGAAAAATGTAGATGAAAAATATGTAGACATAGACTTTGTATCTAAAATCATAGGTACGCATAAAGGTTTAGCAAGAAATGATTTAGTTGCTCTTGATGAAAACAACCAAATAGATAATGACTTTTTAGAAGAAATGGATAGTAATATTTCAAGAAGAGTTATAAATTTTTGCAAAAGCATAAGAGATTCTAAAAATATAACCAATTCTTTTAAAATTATTATGCAATGCTATGATGAAGCATTAAAAAAAGATTCTTTTAAAAATCTTGATATAAACATAGATCATGTTGATGGAACTATGAACTCCAATATAAGATTAAATAAACTAAATAATCTCAACTCCCCAAAAGAAAATACTTGTAATATACTAAGCAATGCAAGATGTTTAAGTGAAGGTGTGGATGTACCTGCTTTAGATAGTGTAGTATTTTTTGATGGAAGAAATTCTATGGTAGATATAATCCAATCAGTAGGTAGAGTAATGAGAAAAGCTCCAAATAAAAAAACAGGTTATATCATACTGCCTTTAGCATTAAGTGAGAATGAGCTTTCAAATTTAGATGAGGCTATAAAAAATACCAATTTTTTAAATATATGGAATATCTTAAAAGCTCTAAGAAGTCACGATGATACCTTAGTAGATGAGGCTGTATTTAAAGAAAAGATCAAAATAGCTGTGGCTGATTATGTGGCAGATGAAAGCTCAAATAATACAGATAAAAACTATGAGCCAAGCTTGTTTGATAGCTTCACCTTAAGCGAACTTGCAAACACGATGTATAATGCCATACCAACTAAACTTGGTGATAAAGGTTATTGGCAAAGCTTTAGTGCAAAAACAGCTAAAATAGTAGAAAAATTAAACATTAGATTAAATGCTATTTTTAAAGATCATCCTGAAATTTTAGAAGAATTTTTAACTTCCTTAAAAGAAAACATTCACCCAAATATCAAAGAAGATGAAGCCATAGATATGATATGCTCTCACATTATAACTAAACCTATATTTGATGTTTTATTTGATAAGAATATGGATGATAATCCTATAGGAAAAGCTCTTGATGAAGTAAATAAAAAGTTAAATACCTTTGGTTTAGATGATGAAGAAACAAGATCTTTAAAAGCCTTTTATAAAAACGTAGAAGAAAATGTAAAATTAGCAAAAAGTCAAAAAAGCAAACAAGAACTTATTAAAAATTTATACGATACTTTCTTTAGATCAGCTTTTAAAAAACAAGCTGAAAAATTAGGCATAGTTTATACTCCTATACAAGTGGTTGATTTTATACTTCATTCTGTTAATGAGCTTTTAAAAAGACATTTTAATACAGATTTTAACGATGAAAATGTAAAAATCTTTGATCCATTCACTGGAACTGGAAGTTTTATCACAAGATTATTAAGTAAAGAAAATGACTTAATTAGTGATGAAAATTTCAAAAACAAATACGAAAAAGCAATTTTTGCTCAAGATATAATTTTACTTGCTTATTATATAGCGCTTATTAATATCACTCAAACTGGTAATGAAAGGATAAATACTTTAGATAAATTTAAAAATATAGCCTTAGCTGATAGTCTTGATTATCTAGATAAAAAAACACAAGATAATGGCTTATTTGCTTTGGAATTTAAAGATTTAGAAGAAAATAAAAAGATCAAAGACTTAATAGCCAATGAAAAAATCAAAGTCATCATAGGCAATCCTCCTTATTCAGCTGGAGCAAGTAGTGCAAATGATAATAATGCAAATATTTCTCATCCAATTTTAGAAAAACGCGTCAAAGACACTTATGGTAAAGAAGCAAGTGCTAAATTTGGCAATTCAACAAGAGATACACTAATCCAAGCCTTGCGTATGGCAAGTGATAAAATAAAAGATAATGGCATCATAGGTTTTGTGGTAAATGGAGGCTTTATAGATGCAACAAGTGCAGATGGCTTTAGAAAATGCGTTGCTAAAGAATTTAGTGATATTTATATTTTAAATTTAAGAGGAAATGCAAGAACTTCTGGTGAGCAAAGAAAAAAAGAAGGCGATGGTATATTTGATAGTGGCTCAAGAGCAAGTGTAGCCATAGTATTTTTTATAAAAGATACAAATGTTAAAACAAATAAAATTCACTATTATGATATAGGAGATTATCTAGATAGACAAACTAAGCTTGATAAATTAGAAAATTTTAAAAGTGTATCAAATGTGCCTTTTGTAAATATAATCCCAAATGAAAAAGGCGATTGGATCAATCAAAGAGGAGAGGACTTTGATAATTTAATGCCTTTAAAAAGCGATAAAAACGAATATGGAATTTTTACTATAAATGCTACAGGTATAGTAACTGGGCGTGATAGCTGGGTTTATAATTTTTCTAAAGAAAAGCTTGCAAATTCTATGCAAAAATGCATAGCTACTTATAATGAAGACTTAGCTAAATTTGATCACAAAGTATTTTTAGAAAAATATAAAAATACTAAAAAATCAGAACTTTATAAAGAGTTAAGCGATAAAGACATAAGCATAGATAATACTAAAATAGCTTGGACTAGAGCTTTAAAAAAAGATTTTATAAATAATGAAAAAATTAAAGAATTTAATCAAGAAAATATAAGAAAAATTTCTCATCGTCCCTTTACTAAAGAATATCTTTACTGGGATAAAACTTGGAATGAAGAACAATCTCAATTACCAAAATTATTCCCTAAAAATACAGATGAGAATTTGTTGATACTAACAAGCTTAATGGTGACTAAAGAATTTTCATCTTTTATAGTAAATTCTATAGCCGACTATCAAACTTTGGCCAACACTCAAATTTTTTCGCTTTATTTTTATCAAGAAGATGGAAGCAAAGAATACGCTATAAGTGATTTTGCTTTGAAAAAATTCAAACAAAAATTGCAAGATGAAACTATAAATAAGGAAGATATATTTTATTATATTTATGCTATTTTAAATCACAAAAGCTATTTAGAAAAATACAAATTTGAACTTTCAAAAGAAGCCCCAAGAGTACCTATAAGTAAAGATTTTAAAAACTTAAGCATTTTGGGTAAAAAGCTAGCCGCTTTACATTTAAACTATGAAAATAATGAAATGTTTAAAGAAGTAGAATTTAAAGATGGAGTTTTGGCTGATACAGACAATGATGAGTTTTATAAAGTCACTAAGATGAAAAAACTAGGAAATGATATTTTTTATAATCACAATATCACTATAAAAAATATACCAAATATTGCTTATGAGTATAAAATCAATGGCAAAAGTGCGATTGATTGGATTATCGATCGCTATCAAATAAGCATAGATAAAAAAAGTTTGATAGAAAATAATCCAAATGATTATCAAGGTAGTAAATATATCTATGAACTTCTTTTAAAAATCATTAATTTATCTATAAAAAGCGTTGATTTAATAAATGAGATTAGTAAAATGGAGTGTGAGTGAAAATACAAATTAAATATCAAGGTTATTTATTATGATTTTAGAAAATGAAATTTTTTCACACATGAAGATTTTCTTTAAAATATATTTTGAAGAAAATAAAAAAGGAAATTATCTTCCTGATAAGTTTAAATGCTTTGGCGAAGTTGAAAATATCGATAAAAAAATTTCAAATCTAAAAAAAGAATTGAAAAAGAATGAAGACAAAAAAGTCAAAGAAGAAATAGGTAATTGTTATAGAAAAAAAATAGAAATTTTAAATAAATTATTTTGTAAAATACAAAATAAAATAGACAGTGAAAAACTAAATATCCACATAGATATTAAGAGTATAAAAGATAAAGATACTTATATTGTAGATACTAAAAATGAAGCTTTGTTTTTTGCGTTGAAATTTGCACAAAAGGATATACAAAGATCTTTTAAGGTTAAACAATCTGTTAGAAATGTAATAATTGAACAAATAAAATGTTTAATAGATGATGAAATTCCTAAATTTATTATAAGACTTGATATAAAAAATTTTTATGAAACTATACCTCATGATAAGTTAAAAAAAATAATTAAAGAAAATTATATTTTAGAGCCAACATCAAAAAAAATCATTTTTGCTATATTAAAAGAATATAGCAAATTATCCAACAATCAAAATATAGGAATCCCTAGAGGAATAGGGATTAGTGCTTATTTATCTGAACTTTATATGAGAGATTTTGATAAAAAAGTTGATAGTTTAGAAGAAGTTGTATATTATGCAAGATATGTAGATGATATTATAATAATTAGTACTTCGAACATAGAAAACAAAATTGAAAATTTATTAGAAAAAGAAACACAATTATCTTTTCATAATAGCAGAAGCCAAAAAAGAAAAATCATTGATACTTCAAAAAATGGACAGTTACATTTTGATTTTCTCGGATATGCTTTTAAAAAAGAAAAACAAGAATTATCAATTGGTTTAAGTAGAAATAAAATAAAAAAATATAAAAACAAAATAACCAAGACTGTAGAATGTTATAACAAACAAAGCAAGCACAATGAGAAAAATGCTAGAAAAATGCTAGAAAAAAGACTAAAATACTTGACCGGAAACACAGCCTTAAAAGGTGTTAAAAAACATATATATACGGGTGTATTTTACTCAAATAGGTATGTTAACAATATTAGTTGTTTTCAAGAATTAGATGCTTTTTTAAAATGCAAAATAAATAAAATAAATCCATATGAAAAATTAAATATTGATTTAGAAAAGTTAAAAAGCAAAATAATACAAAAATATTCTTTTGTAAAAAATTTCGAAAATAAAAAAATTTTTCATTTTAAAAATAATGATGACTTAAAAAATATATCTTTGGCATGGAAAAATTAATATGAAATACAAAAAATACAAAATAAGATACAGAAAAGAAAGAGTTGTTTTATCAGAAATTTTACCTTATGAGGTTCCTTTAATATTTTCAAATAAAAATTTTTATAATTTTTTATTAAAATATAAAATAGAAATAAATAATTATTTTGATAATTCTACAAATATTGAAAAGAATTTTAAAAAAATGTTAAACATGCTTTTTGTAGACGAGAAATGTTATAAAAAAGGTTTTACTATACCTTTTCACTTTAAAATTCCACACAAAACAAATGAATATAGAAAATTATCAATCATACATCCAGTACATCAAATCAAAGTTATGAATTTTTATGATACTTATAAACAAGCTATTTTGTATTTTTCAAGTAAAAGTGAATTTTCCATCAGAAGACCTTATAAAGTTGCTAATTTATTTTATAATAAAAATGATTTTACGAATACAAAAAACATAGATGACGAATTAAATAACAGTATAGAAATAAAACATCATAAAGAAAAATATTTTAAAAGTTTTTTTGCTTATAAAAAATATAGTCATATATATATGTTTTATGAATCATATGAGTATCAAAAAAATGAGAAATTATTTAAAAAATTATATAAATTTGACATTAGCAAGTGTTTTGATAGTATATATACACACTCTATCGCTTGGGCTATTTATGACAAAAAAACAATAAAGGATAATTTAAATAAAATTAATAATACATTTGCTGATGAATTTGATAAATTAATGCAAAATATGAATTATAAAGAAACAAATGGTGTCTTAATAGGGCCTGAATTTTCTCGTATCTTTGCAGAATTAATATTACAAAAAATAGATAAATTAGTTCTAAATAAATTAACTAAAAATGAAAATAATATATTACATAAAAAAGACTATGTAATTTTCAGATATGTAGATGATTATTTTCTTTTTTATAATGAAGATGATGTAAAAAATTTGATCATCCAAACTTTTAATAATGAGTTGCAAAAATATAAGTTTTATCTAAATGAAACTAAAATGGAAGAATTTGCTAAGCCTTTTGTCACTAATATAACAATAGCTAAGAAAAAAATCAAAGATTTATTAAAAGAATTTGATTTCGATAACAACAATAAACACACAATAAGCTCGAAAGATATGATTGTCAATTTTAAAGCAATTTTAAAAGAAAATGAAATTAAATACAACGATATTTTAAATTACACTTTAGCAATCATTGATAAAAAAATAGATTTTATTAAGAAAGATATAAATAAAAATAAATATATAATTCTTGAAAATATTATGGATAATCCTAGCAAAATTAACACTGAATTAATTTTAGTAAAAATGAAAACAATTTTAAATAACATTAAGAAAAATAAAACAAAAGACATACAAAAAGATATTGAAAATATAATACAAACTATTGATATTCGTATAAAAAATTTAAAAATGAAAAAAGATCTTGAGTATGATACACTTGAAAAAGACTTTATTGAAAGTATTAATAATTGTGAAAAAACTATCGAAGATTTAAAAGCTAGTGCTCATAAATACAAAGAAATCACTGAATATATCAATAGTAGCTTAGATGAACTTAGTATGTTAAAAGATTTTTATGAAACATATATAAATACAAAAGATAGTTTTAAAGAATCGATTAATGAATCTGATGAACTTTTTTCTTTTAATGGAGATGATGAATTTAATAATATAAAATCTTCAATTAAAAATGACTGCTTAAAAATAAAAGATAAACTTTTTACTCATTTGAAAGAAATGTTAAAATTTGTTTTTTTTATTTATTCAGAATCAGACAAAACCTCTGCTACGGTTAAATTATCTTTAATTCTTGCTAAATTAATTAGCTTTATGAATCATAATTATTTTGATAAATATTTAAAAAACAAACTTTATAAACTTGTTTTTGATGAAATTCATCATTTATTAAAAAGAAATAAAAGCAGAAAATATTCACACAATCAAAATTTATATTTATTAATTAACTTAAAAGAGATAAAAAATTACAAAAAACTTGATTTTAATATTCTAAAAACAATTTTCTTAAGTGAAGAAATGAATTACTTTGATATTGTAATACTATTGTATTATATAGAGAATGATCCTGAATTTAAAGAGATAAAAGAACAAATCAAAGAAAAAATTATTAATAAATATAAAGATTTTAATAACAAAAATACAGAATTAACATTATTGAGTATGGATATTCTTGCTTGTCCTTTTCTTGATAAAGATTTTAAAGTAAAAATTTTAGAAAATTACAAAATTGATGAAAGGGGTTTACAAAACTATATTATAAAATTTTCCATGAAACAAAAATTTTGGTTTATAAAATGGAAAAACGTTGATATATTAAAGGAGCTTGAAGAAAAGAAATCTTACGAAGTTTACTAATCTTATAGTATAATTCAACATACGCATTCACAGATAAATTTTCAAACACACACATATGCGAAATAAACTAGTCTGTGGTTTATTTTATAAACCTAAGAGATTTACTTTTCTTAGGTTTATTTTGTGATCGATTTGATAAATTATTATTTTTTATAAATTATTGCTATAATGTACTATCGTCACGGCAAGTAATATCCGTTCAAGCTTGCCAAAATTACACAAATAATAACTAAACACCATTTCCTTAACATAACCCAACAAAACAAGCTCATAAATCGATTTTAATTATTTAATGCTAGGTTGATATTGCTTTATAGTAGATTTTTGATTTTAAGCTTATTTTTGTTTATATTTGGCGGTATTTAATTGCAATAAAATCTTTATAATATTTTCAAAGTCTTTAACATCTTCATTTAATAAAGCACATTTATTGCTTAATATGGCATATTTATAAGCATTAATAATATCTAAATCAGGATATTTTTCTTGTAAGCTTTTTATTTTACTTGATTGCTTTACTCTAGCAAGTTTTGATTTATAGAGATTTTTATATTTATCATAAAGTGAAGAGCTAATGCCAATTAAAGCACCTTTATTTTTAGTTTCTTTAAAGACTCTTAAGACGAATTTGATACAGCCATTTTTTCTGTTAATGCGTCTTGTATCATAAGGATTTTTTAAAGAATATTTAGTGCAATTTACTACCCAAGTGTGAATTATTTTTTCTAATCTATCACTTTTGTTTTGCGTAGGAGTTTCATCTAGTTTTATCTCATCTTTAGGATTATCAGCAGATACAGTTTTTTTGAAAAATATATTTTTAAACACAGAATAACTTGCCTTTTTTAACAAAAATTTATAATATTTTATCATACAAAAATTACAAAATCATAACATTTTCATTTTTTAAAAAAACACAGCAAATCTCAAAAAAATCTCAAAAAAACACTAAAGGTAACGAAAACATATAATATATACTTACGAAGTAATGTATAGGTGTATGAATATTTTTAACAAAAATAACAAATTTTATTAAAATCCATAAAAAATACACCAAAAATTTATCAAAATATACGAAATATATACTTTTTAAGCTAAAGGTAACGAAAACGGCATATCTGCTTAGCACGGTGTAGTGATTATTTTAAAAATTAGAGTATTTTATACGAAATATATACTTTTTTATATTAAAGGTAACGAAAACGGAATATCTACATAAGTATGGAGTAGTGATTATCTTAAAATGGGCTATTTTTTATAAATTTTAACCTATAAAACTCAAAAAAGAAAGCTTTAAAATACAGCTTAAAATTTCCATTTTACTAAACTTTTTATCAAAACAAAAAAAGGTAAGATTTTTTGAAAAAATTAACTTGTATTTTTTTGGATATTTTTTTATAACTTTAATAAAATGAAGATATATTTTAAGAAAAAATGAGAGTATTTTTAAGCTAGCGATCCAACTAAAATAAATTTCATTTGTATAAAAAATAAAAAAGATAAAATCAGATTAATTTTTATTTTAATATCAATCATGATCACCTCCTTATAATTTAATAAAATATAAAAAGGATCGCAGCTCCAGCTAATCGCTAGCTTAAAAATACTAAGTAATATAATTTTATAATAATTTTAAATTAAAATAATTTTTTTATATTTTTGATAAAAAGATTAAGATGTATATAAAATAATATTTGCTTAATCCTAAAAGCAAAAAACCGAAAAAGCCGAGAAACCATTATTTTACCAATACTAATAATTATAAAATTTCATATGTTTTAATGGTTTAACTAATTTTTAAGTCTTATGAATAAAATAAATAAATTATAATGTATTTAGTTTATACTGTCTTCTTTTAATAAAAAAAGAAATAGAGAATGAATTAGCAATTGAATATAAAAAAGTAAAATGTATTTTTTATTTTATTCTTTTTTTAAATATTTTTATAAAAGTCAATTTCTTTTTTAGATTATAATGATAAATTATATTATTTTAATATGGAGTATTAAAAATTAATTTTTGAGAAAAAAACCGCTACCAAAACCGCTCCCTGAGTTTTTTAAAAATTTTAAAAAACACTTTGAAAAGTAATGGTGCCCGAGGTCGGACTCGAACCGACACAAGGTTGCCCTTACCAGATTTTGAGTCTGGCGCGTCTACCAGTTTCACCACTCGGGCTTTTTTAAGATTTTAGATTAAAAATATAGAATGTAAAATTATACTAAAAAAAAATTAAAGCAATATAAAAATATTTATATAGTAAATTAAAATATCTTTAAAATTGGAACTTTTTTTGCTTGTAAATAATTAAAAAATTTATTTGCGGAGCAAGATAATGAGAATTAGTAACCAGTATACTTACTACACTTCTATACAAAATTACACGGATGGTCAGTCTTTACTTAATAAATATAATTTGCAATTACAAACAGGTCAACTTATACAGCACTCTTGGGAAAATGCCAATACTTATATTAATGGTTCAAGATTAGAATATGAACTAGCTAATATAGGTCAGGTAATTGAAGGAACTCAATCAGCTATGGAATTAGCAAAAAACACAGATACGGCTTTAAAAAATATCACTGAACTTTTGGAAAAATTTAAAACACTCTTAACAAAAGCTGCAAGCGATGGTAACTCTCAAGAATCAAGAGAAGCTATAGCGAAAGAACTTAAGCTTGTGAGAGATTCTATTGTAAATATTGCCAATACTAGCATTAATGGGCAGTATTTGTTTGCAGGATCAAATAGTGCTAATATGCCTTTTGATAAATATGGAAACTATACTGGCAATAAAGATAATATTTTTGTAGTTAGTGGTGCTGGCACGCAAATTCCTTATAATATACCTGGTTGGGATTTATTTTTTAAACCTGATTCAAATATAAATAAAATCATTTCAACAAATGTTTCTTTCACTGATGCTCGCTATCCAGATAAAAAAGAATATTTAACAGGAGAGTCCAAATTTTCGCATTTAATAGGACAAAATTATGTGCAAAATGGAGAACTTAAGCCGGACGAGCATTTTGGCGATAGTTATGATGATAAACTTCCTTTTCCACACTCATCAATGTATATTCAAGGCGTTAGACCCGATGGAACAAGTTTTAAAGCCACTTTGGATATAGATCCTGACGCTAAAATTGAAGATGTTTTAGAAAATATTGGAAAGCTATATGGTAATACAGAGGGAAATGAAGTTGTTAAGGTCGCATTGAATGATAGTGGCCAAATAGAAATAAAGAGTTTAAAAGAAGGAAATAGTTCTTTAGATTTTCATGCAGTTGCCATGACACCACAACTTCAAGACGCAGAGCAAATTAAAGCCTTAAGTGAGGCTGCTCAAAGAGAAGGTATCGGCATGGACGAAGTTACCAATCGCATTATGCAAGCAGCGCATAATGGAGATTTAAATAATACTAAAAGTCCAGTAACTGTGGAAGTTGGTGGTGAGCAATTTACTGTTGATATTTACAAAACAGACTTTATAAAAAGCAATATCAATGGTAATAAAACCAATGGAGCTGATTTTGATGTGCCTTTTGAAAAAGATGGCAATACTGTTTTTGGAAATGTTTCTCAAGTGATTAAAGGCACTAGTGAGTATGCTACTGATAGTACAAAATTAAGTGAAGTCGTTGCAAATGCTAATGGTAGTATGGATGGCCAACAACTTCAAATGGAAATCACTTCTAGAAGCGGTCAAAAATATAATGTAACTATTGATTTAGAAAATTCTACTGTAAGTTATCCTGATCCAAATAATCCGGGTCAAACCATAAGTTTTCCTATTACACATTCTCAGTATAATGAAGCAACGGGAACTTCAGTGGGTATGCAAACAAGACCTGAAGATATTACTTATGGTCAGTTAAATGATATTATAGGTATGTTTGCAAGCGATAATGTTCCTACAGCAACTATTACTCCAAATGCAAACGGAACTATTAATAATAATGATTTTCAAACTATCCAACAAGACATAGCTGATTCCAAGGGTTTTGTTGAAGTTAGTATGGACTATAAAGGTCGTATAAGTATTACTGATAAATTTTCAACTAATACAAATATAGGCCTTACCATTAAAGATTCAAATTCAAATAGCGGCTTTCCCCCAGCAGGAGAAGTAAGCAATGGTTCAGGTTTTGTATTTAGTGCAAATAATTCTTTAACTATCGATGATCCAAATATTGATTTGATTAAAGATTTGGACGAGATGATAGATGCAGTTTTAAATGGTAGCATGAGGGCTGATTCAGAAGGAAGTGATCCTAGAAATACAGGTTTACAAGGCGCATTAGAAAGGATTGATCATTTACAAGATCATGTTAGAAAAATGCAAACAACCATAGGAGCTTATACTAACAATATAGAAGAAACAAACAAAAGAATGACTTTTTTAAATGTTAATGTTGCTTCTATAAAAAGCGGAGTGACTGATGCTGATTATGGGCAAACATATATGATGTTTATGCAAACTATGGTTTCTTATCAAGCTATGCTTTCAGCTACTTCTAAAATTTCTCAAATGAGTTTATTAAACTACTTATAATTTTTGATATAATAGCTTTTTTCTTTATAAAAGGATGTGTTATAAAAAAAGAAGCTATTTTTATCATTTCTAATGTTTTTATTTTTTATTTTTGTCTAAGTGCTTTGATACCTGATCAAGCTTTAGTAAGTATTATAGGATACTCTTTAGCAAAACTTAGCTATTTTTTATTTGGCTCATTGACTAAATTTTATCCTTTTGTCTTTTTTTGGTTTAATTATCTTTTATATAAAAATGATTATAACTTTGAACTTATTGAGCGTAGATTTAGTGTAGCTATCTTTACTTGCATTTTTGCTTCGCTTATTTTTGCTTCAGCATTTTTGCAAGATAAAGGTTATATAGCTTCTGCTATGTTTGTGATTTTAGATGGACTTTTTGGAAAAATAGGAAGTTTAATCTTAGTGATTTTGCTTTTAGCTTTTGCTTTTAGTATTTCTTTTCCGCAAATTATCAAAGAAGTGTTTAAAATAGATCTTGATTTTGATTTTTATTTAAAACTCGAAACTTTAATTAAAAATAAAATTTTTGGCTTTTTTGGTGGCGATAAGTATGAAAATGAAACCAAAGAAGAGCAAGAAAAGCTTAAGCAAGAGCTTTTAATCAAAGAGAAAAAAGAAGAGTCCATTAAAAAGGAAGATCTATCAAAACAAGAGACTCAAGAAAATAAAAAATTCAATCTTGAAGATTTGAAAAATCAAGAATTAGAAGAAGTGATAATTAGTGAAGAGGATAAAAAATTAAGCTCAAGTTATATTCATGAGCTTTCAGAGCCTATTGCAAGTTTTGCTCAAAAAGCTAGTCAAATAAATATAAAGGAAGATGAAATGACCCCTGAAGAGTATTTATCAAAATATAAAAATAATAGTGAAGATATTTATACTCAAACTTTAAAAAGTAAAAATTTAGATGAGCCAAGTTATAAAAGACGTAATATGGACTTAAATGAAAACAAAGAAGAAGTGATAGAAGAAAATTCTTTATTTGCCAAAGAGCTTAAAGAGCGTGAGCAAATGCTGCAAAAAGCTAAATTGCTAGAAGAGTATAAAGCTTTACAAAAAGAAAAAATTTTAGAAGAACTTAATGAGGATTTTAAAAAAATTGAAGAATTAAATGCTATAGAAGCACAAAAAGAAGCTGAGTTTAAAAAAATTCAAAACAAAACTAGCTTTTTAGGGGTGAAAGATTTTAAAGATGAAGATTTTATTCCGCAAAATGAAGTAAAAGAACTTGATTTTAGTGAAGATGATTTTGCTAAGCCTGTTAGTATAGAAGAGCTAAGAAGTAAAAGAAACTATGAAAGTCCTTTTGTAGTAGAAGAAGTACAAATTGAAGTTAAAGAAGAAAAAGTTCCATTTGAGATTACCCAAGAGCCTATAGTGGAAGTAGTAGAAAACAAAACACACCATTCTATCACTAATGAAGTGAGTGAAAATAAAGCTTTATTGAAAGATCTTGATTTTGGAAATTTTGAAAAACCAAAAGATTTTTCTTTACCACCTTTAGATTTTTTAACCATGCCAAAAGAAGGTAAAAGCGAGATAAATGAAGAAGAAATAGATAGAAAAATTTATGATTTATTGGAAAAATTAAGACGCTTTAAAATAGGTGGCGATGTAGTTAGAACTTACACAGGTCCTGTTGTAACTACTTTTGAATTTCGTCCAGCAGCAGATGTTAAAGTGAGTAAAATTTTATCTTTACAAGATGATTTGGCTATGGCTTTAAAAGCTCAAACTATAAGAATTCAAGCTCCGATTCCAGGTAAAGATGTAGTAGGAATTGAAGTCCCAAATGAAAAAATCGATACGATTTACTTAAGAGAAATTTTAGAAAGTGAGGTATTTAAAAATTCTAGCTCACCTTTAACTATAGCTTTAGGTAAGGATATAGTAGGTGATCCTTTCATCACAGATCTTAAAAAGCTTCCTCATCTTTTAATAGCAGGAACTACAGGAAGTGGTAAAAGTGTGGGAATTAACTCTATGCTTTTATCTTTGCTTTATAGAAATTCGCCAAAAACCTTAAGGCTTATGATGATAGATCCAAAAATGCTTGAATTTAGTATTTATAATGATATTCCACATTTACTTACACCGGTAATTACTGATCCTAAAAAGGCGGTAAATGCTTTATCAAATATGGTAGCTGAAATGGAACGCAGGTATCGTTTGATGGCTGAAGCAAAAACTAAAAATATAGAAAATTACAATGAAAAAATCAAAGAACAAGGTGGGGAAATCTTACCATTTATTGTAGTGATTATCGATGAGTTGGCTGATTTAATGATGACAGCAGGTAAGGATGTAGAGTTTTATATAGGTCGTTTAGCGCAAATGGCAAGAGCAAGCGGAATCCACTTAATCGTAGCTACACAACGCCCTTCAGTAGATGTTGTTACTGGGGTTGTAAAAGCAAATTTACCAAGTAGAATTTCTTATAAAGTAGGGCAAAAGATAGACTCTAAGGTTATTTTAGATTCTATGGGTGCTGAAAGCTTACTAGGGCGTGGAGATTGTTTATTTACCCCTCCTGGTATGAGTGGTTTAGTGCGTTTGCATGCACCTTTTGCAAGCGAAAATGAAATAGAAAATATAGTAGAGTTTTTAAAAGCTCAACAAGTAGTAGAATATGATGAGAGTTTTTTAAAAGATGACAGTCAAGATGGAGCTTATAAAAGAAGTGAATTTGATGATGGAGATTTAGATGAGCTTTATGAAGAAGCAAAGGCTGTAATCTTAGAAGATAGAAAAACTAGTATTTCTTATTTGCAAAGACGTTTGAAAATAGGCTACAACCGCGCAGCAAATATCATAGAACAACTTTCACAAACAGGTGTTTTAAGCGAACCTGATGCAAAAGGGCAAAGAGAAATTTTATAATTAATTTCTTATTGCCTTATTATGATCTTTTAAAGTAGAGGTAAAAATATGCTTATTAGTTTTTTTATCCCTTACAAAGTATAAATATTCTGTTTTAGCAGGAAAAATAGCTGCCTTGATAGCTTCAAATGAAACATTACATACAGCTTCTTTTGGTATGCCATTAAATTTATAAGTGTTATAAGAACTATTATCTGATCTTATTCTTTGTGGAGTGATTTTTTCATGAGAGTATTTTCCATAATTTAATGTTCCATCCATTTGAAGCTTCATGCCTTTTCTTAAACGATTTCTAATCACAGATGAAACTATAGGCATTTCTTCATTACTCGCTGCTTCTTTTTGTATAATGGAAGCTATGATGATATACTCATGCCATTTTTTTTCATTATATTCTCTAAAAATTTTATAAGAAAGTTTTTTAAATTCACTTATAGAGTAAGCCAAAAGATATTTTACCAAAAGCTCTTCTGTGATACCTTTTGGAATTTTATAAGTTTCAGGAAAAAGCATACCTTCTTTAAAAGGACTTTGTTTGTAAAATTCCTGCATTAAGATTTTAACATTTAAATTTAACTTCGGTGCTAATTCTTCAAAGAAAATTTCAGTCGTTTCTCCAGGAATTAAAGTAATAGTTTCAAGCGCTGCCTTAGCGACGGTAAGCTTATGTAAAAATTCAGCTCTATTTAGTTCTTTTGTGCCTATATTTATCCAGCCAGATTGTGGATGGCCCAAAAAATATAAAGTATATTTATCAATACTGCTCATTTTATAGTTATTTTTATCTAATTGCGTTATAATCTTGCTAACAGAACCTTGTGGTATAAAAACCACAGAGTTTGTTTTTATAGGTAAAAGTAGATAATAAAAAATGGATAAAAGAAAAATTAAAATCAAGTCACAACATATTAAAAAAATTCTTAAATTTTTAGCATTACCTATGATACTTTTCATTGCTTTGTTTATTTACCTTAAAAATGGAATTTACATAGAAAAATTAGAATTTTCTTCTATTAATTTAGAGAAATTATATATTAAATTAGATAAAAAACTCATTTTAAATGCTAAAAAAGTCGTAGTAAATTCTCAAAGTCAAAGTGCTCAAAATGAAACTAGCGCAAGTGAAGCTGTGCAGCTTATCAAAGATGTAAAATATATTTATTGGTTTTTTCAAGAAATCAATATTGATGAAATGTTTGTCAATAACTATCCTGTGGAGTTAATTTATAAAAATAATTTATTTTTTGTAAACAGTAAAAATCTTTTAGTAAAAGTGAATTTAAAAATTAGTGATAAAAATATACAAGCTAATATTGATAATTTTCTTTTAAAAGATTACAATCTTAGTGTAATTGGTTCCTTGCTTATTAATCCTAAGACAAAATTTTATACTTTTAAAGGTAAAATCGATAGTGATTTTTTAAAAAGTGATGTTAAATTTTCACTCAAAAGAGAAGAGATTGCTTATGAATTAGAAAATATCAGTTCAAATAATATTTCGCAAATTTTTGATATTTTAGTAGAAAATGGAGTGCATTTGCCTTCTAATCTTGCTCTTTGGGTGGGTGGTAAGGTAAAGGCTGATTTTTATTTTATAGAAAAATTAAGCGGTTTTGCAGACTTTGGAAAGCATAGATATTATTTAAACGATATCAATGCCAAAGGTTATGTAAATAATTTAAAAGTAGTTTTAGATAAAGGCATAGATCCTATCGTAAGTCCTTTTGTAAGACTTGAATTTGCTAAACAAAGACTTGATTTTATTTATGATGATTTGCGTTTTAATAATTATGATTTAACTCAAAGTCAAATTTATATAGATAATATGTTAAATGAAAAAGCAGGAATTTATATACGTATTAAAAGTGATAATGCTAGAGCTGATTATAGGGTTAATAAAATTTTGCTTTTATATGATATAAAATTACCATTTTTGCAAAATAATGGTGTCACAAAGACTGATTTAACACTGAAAATTCCTTTTGATCATCCTGAGAAAATTACTTATAATGGTAGTTTTAATATTATTAATTCAAATATAAATATAAGTGATTTTAAGATAACTCAAGCAAATCTTACTTTAAAAAAAGATAAGCTAGATATACAAAATGCAAGCGTGCAAAGTAGTATGATTAATGGTGATTTTAATGCAAGTGTTGATTTGAAGCAAAAAAAAGGTGATTTTAAAACCATTATAACAAACTTAGAACTACCACAAGATAGCTTAAAAATGGAAAATAAATTTCTTGATTTAAGCCTTGATTTTGATAAAAATATTAGTTTATATAATAAAGAATTTACCACAACTTTAAATTTTGATCAAGGTATGTTTGTTTATGTTGAAAAACTTGCAAAATATAAAAATTATTCTAAATTAATGCAAAAAAATAAAGTGCATGATGGGGAATTATCTTTAAATACTTTAAATTTCCAAGATTTTAATATAGATATTAATAATACTACTTTTGAATCATTTTTGCTTTATAAAGATAATAATCCTTATGAATATGATAGTTTTAATATAAAAATAAAAGGTAATGATTTTAATTTAACTAGTGCAAGTGGTAGTATTTTTGCACAAAAAGACAATGATGATGTAAATATTACTTTAAATAATATTAATTTATTGATTTCTCAACAAGATACGGAAAATACTTTAGATACTCTTGAAAATTCAACTTATAATATTAGTGGTAAAAATATAGATTTGATTTTAAAAGATTTTAATAAAACCTTAGATTTTGATCAATTTGACGCTAAAATTAAAAAAGATTCCGTAAAAGCTTGGGCAAATAGAAATGAATCTAGATTTGATTTTTTGTTTAAAGAAAATCAAATGCAAATTAGAGCTTTAAAAATGGATGATGATTTTCTAAACACCTTTATGCGCCAAAATGTTTTTGAAAAAGGTGAGTTTAATCTTTATGTAGATGGCAATAGTACTGATTTTTTCAAAGGTAAGTTCTTATTTAAAGATACTTATTTAAAAGATTTGAAATTTCATCAACAGCTTTTAAGTTTTATTGATACCATACCTAGTTTAATTTTATTTAAGGCGCCTACCTTTAATGAAAAAGGCTTTAGTGTTGAAAATGCTGGTATAAGTTTTAATCGTAAAAAAGATCTTTTTGAAATAGACGCACTTAATTTTAATGGTGATAGTGCAGATGTGTTAGGTCAAGTTAAAATCAATTTAAGAAGCAATCAAGTGGATGGTTTATTAGAACTTAGAACGCTAAAATCAGCCAGTTCGGTTATTTCCAAAGTTCCAATTATCAATCAAATTATATTAGGTAAAGATAGGCAAATTAGTACACAAATTAAATTAAGTGGAACAGTGGATGAACCTGAATTTAAGACCCAGCTTATTGCACAAAGCTTGCAACTTCCTTATCATTTAATTAAAAATATTTTTGAATTACCAGCTAATTTAGTGAAATAAACGCAAAAAGGAGAAAAAATGAAAATCACTATCATAGGCGCAGGAAATGTTGGTGTAAGTACTGCTTATGCTTTGATTTTAAGAGAGTTGGTTGATGAGCTTGTTTTGATTGATATTAATAAAGATTTGCTTTTTGCTAGAGAATTGGAATTAAGTCAGAGCATAGCTGCTTTTAATTTTGATATTAAAATAACTTGCACGGATGATTATGCGCACTCAAAAGATTCTCAAGTGGTTGTTTTTAGTGCGGGAGTAGCTAGAAAAGAAGGTCAAAGTAGGGATGAGCTTTTTGCTATTAATGCTAAAATTATGCTTGAGTGTGCCAATAATATTAAAAAATTTAACAACGATCCTTTGTTTATTATAGTAAGCAATCCTGTAGATTTTTTACTTAATGCTCTTTATGAAAGTAAATTATTTTCATCAAAAAAAATCATTGCTATGGCAGGTGTTTTGGATAATGCTAGATTTAAATATGAAGTTGGTAAAAAATTAAATATAAAAACTTCTTGTATAGATACTAAGCTTATAGGTTTTCACAATGATAGCATGGTTTTAGTAAAATCTCAAAGTAAAGTTCAAAACAAAGCATTAAATGAGGTTTTAAATGAATATGATCTTGCTCAAATAGAACAAGAAGTTAAAACCGGTGGTGCTAAAATTATTAAACACTTAAAAACTTCAGCATATTTAGCCCCTGCAAGTGCTTGTGTGAGGATGATAGAGGCTTTAAAAAGTGGAGAATTTTTACCAATATGTGTAATTTTAGATGGAGAATACGGCATAAAAGAAAAAGCTTTTGGTGCTATGGCAAGGATAAGTCTTGATGGGGTGCTTGAAATTTTGGAGTTAAAATTAGACAATCAAGAACAAATTGCATTAGAAAATTCTCTCATTCAGTATAATTATAAATAATTTTTAGGAGTTTTTTACTCCTAATGTTACTTTGCGTTATAAATACCTATTTGTTTTACTTTATATTTTAAATAATATTTACTCATGCTATAAATTCGCTATAATAAAAAGTTTGTTTTAAAAATAACTTTTGATAAAAAATCATTAAAAATAACAAAAAATTAGAAAGGAATTTTAATGGTAGCCCCAGAAAATACACCGGTTTGGGTTGATGAAGCAAGATGTAAAGCTTGTAATATCTGTGTTAGCTATTGTCCAGCTGGAGTTTTAGCAATGAGAGATGAAATCAGTGCAGTATTAGGACAGATGATAGAAGTGGTTCATCCTGATTCTTGTATAGGCTGTAGTGAATGTGAAAGTCACTGCCCTGATTTTGCAATTTTTGTTGCAAAAAGAGATGAGTTTAAATTTGCAAAGCTTACGCCAGAAGCCAAAGAAAGAGCACAAGCTGTTAAAGAAAATAAATATAAAAAATTAAACGCATAGGAAAAACAATGAGAGAAGTGATATCAACAGGTAATGTTTTAGTAGCAAAAGCTGCGATTGATTGTGGCTGTAAATTTTTTGGTGGTTATCCAATTACCCCAAGTTCTGAAATAGCACATGAATTAAGCCATATGCTACCAAAAAATGATGGTACTTTTATACAAATGGAAGATGAAATTTCAGGTATTAGTGTGGCTTTGGGTGCTTCTATGAGTGGTGTTAAGTCTATGACAGCAAGTAGTGGACCTGGAATTTCTTTAAAAGCTGAGCAAATTGGTTTGGGTTTTATAGCTGAAATTCCACTAGTAATTGTAAATGTTATGAGAGGTGGTCCATCCACTGGTCTTCCAACAAGAGTTGCACAAGGAGATTTGTTTCAAGCAAAAGCTCCAACACATGGAGATTATGCAAGTATAGCTTTAGCTCCTGCTTCATTAGAGGAAGCTTACATTGAAACTATTAGAGCTTTTAATTTAGCTGAAAAATACATGACTCCGGTATTTTTGCTTTTAGATGAAACCATAGGACATATGAATGGTAAGGCTAAATTACCTGATTTAGAAGAATTAGAAATTATTAACCGTAAAAAATTTACAGGAGATAAAAAAGATTATAAACCATATGCGGCAGGGGAAAATGAAGCTGCTACACTAAATCCTTTCTTTGAAGGTTATCGTTATCATATCACAGGACTTCATCATGGAGATATAGGTTTTCCAACCGAAGATGGAGCGATAGTAGATAAAAATATGAAAAGATTGTTTGGTAAGATTAAAAATAATACCGATGAAATTTGTACTTATGAAGAGTTTATGTGTGATGATGCGCAGTTTTTAATCATTGCTTATGGAAGCGTTGCAAGATCTGCTAAAGAAGCTATCTTAAGACTTAGAGAAGAGGGTGTAAAAGTAGGGCTTTTTAGACCTATCACGCTTTATCCAGTAGCTGAGAAAAAAATAGCTCAAGTGGTATCTAAATTTGAAAAAGTTATGGTTAGCGAGCTTAATATGGGGCAATATTTAGAAGAAATTCAAAGAGTAAGCAAAAGAGATGATTTTATTAGCTTACACCGTGCAAATGGTCGCCCTATAACCCCAAGTGAAATTATTGCTAAAGTAAAGGAGAATATGTAAAATGGCTTTTAATTACGATGAATATTTAAGAGTGGATAAACTTCCAACACAATGGTGCTGGGGTTGTGGGGATGGAGTTGTTTTAAAAGCTATTATTAGGGCCATTCAAAAACTTGGCTGGAATATGGATGATGTTTGCTTAGTTTCTGGTATAGGTTGTAGTGGTAGAATGAGTTCTTATGTAAATTGTAATACAGTGCATACCACCCATGGTAGAGCTATTGCTTATGCAACAGGGATTAAACTGGCAAATCCTAAAAAACATGTAATCGTAGTAAGTGGGGATGGTGATACTTTAGCAATTGGTGGAAATCACACTATCCATGGATGTAGAAGAAATATAGATTTAACTCATATTTTAATTAATAATTTTATTTATGGTCTTACAAATTCACAAACTTCACCAACTACCCCACAAGGCTTTTACACTGTTACAGCTCAAGCAGGTAATATTGATCCAAATTTTGACGCTTGTGAACTTACTAAAGCTGCTGGGGCTTCTTTTGTAGCAAGAACAAATGTTATTGAGGCAAATAAACTTGAAAATATCATTTTTAAAGCTTTATCACACAAAGGTTATAGTTTTGTAGATGTATTTTCAAACTGCCATATTAATCTTGGTAGAAAAAATAAAATGGGTGAAGCTGTAAGCATGCTTGATTGGATTAAAAATCGTTGTGTGGATAAGTCTAAATTTGAACAATTAGACTATGAGCAAAGAGCAGATAAATTCCCTACGGGAATTTTGCATCAAGATGAAAGCAAGGCAGAATATTGTGAGGCTTATGAAGAAGTTAGAAGAGCCTTGAAAGAAAAAAGAATGGTTGATTTAGGAGCATTAAAATGAAATATCAATTAAGATTTTGCGGTGAAGGTGGACAAGGGGTTATCACTGCAGGTGAAATTTTAGCTAAAGCTGCCATTAAAGAAGGACGCAATGCTTTTAAAGCTTCTACTTATACTTCTCAAGTTAGAGGTGGACCAACTAAGGTTGATATTATCATTGATGAAAGTGAAATCTTTTTTCCTTATGCAGTAGAAGGTGAAGTTAGTTTTATGCTTTCAACTGCTGATAAGGGTTATCATAGTTTCAAAGATGGTGTTTGTGATGGCGGTGTTATAGTTGTAGAGCCAAATTTAGTTCATCCAAGCAAAGAAGATTATGCTAGATGGAAAATTTTTGAAATTCCTATTATTACTATAGCTAAAGAAGAAGTAGGGAATGTAGCCACTCAATCAGTTGTTGCTTTGGCTATAGCTGCTTATATGAGCAAATGTATTGATATTGATGCATTAAAACAAACTATGCTTGATATGGTGCCTGCAAAAACTAAAGAAGCAAATGCAAAAGCTTTTGATTTAGGTATAGAATACGCTAAAAAAGCACAAGCAGTTTCTTGATTTTTCAAGAAACTCTCCTTATAAAATAATATTTATTAAATTATCGTTATAATATTTTCCATTTTAAGCAAAAAGGTAAAATAATGAAAGAGCTAAATGGCTCGCAAATGATTTGTGAAGCATTAAAAGAAGAAAATGTTAAAGTAGTTTTTGGTTATCCTGGTGGTGCGGCTTTAAATATTTATGATGAAATTTATAAGCAAACTCATTTTAAACACATTTTAGTTAGACACGAGCAAGCGGCCTTACATAGTGCTGATGCTTATGCTAGAATGAGTGGTGAGGTTGGTGTGGCAGTAGTTACAAGTGGACCTGGTTTTACTAATACAGTTACAGGTTTAGCTACTGCTTATAGTGATTCTATACCTTTGGTTTTAATTTCAGCTCAAGTTGCAAATTCTTTAATAGGAACAGATGCCTTTCAAGAAATCGATGCTATAGGTATTTCAAGACCTTGTGTAAAGCATAATTATTTAGTAAAAAATATTGAAGAATTACCTAAAATTTTAAAAGAAGCTTTTTATATTGCAACAACAGGTAGAAAAGGGCCTGTGCATATTGATATACCTAAAGATGTTACTGCTGCTATAGGTAAATGGCATTACCCTAAAGAAATTTCTATGAAAACTTACAAGCCAACTTATAAAGGAAATATTAAGCAAATTAAAAAATTGGTAAGTTTGATTAAAAATGCTCAAAAACCTTTATTTTACCTAGGCGGTGGTTGTATAGCTTCTAATGCTAGTGATGAGTTGAGGGAATTAATTCATTTTTGTCAAATTCCTGCAGTTGAAACTTTAATGGCTTTAGGGACTTTAAGAAGTGATGATAAGCTTAATTTAAAAATGGCAGGTATGCATGGGAGTTATTGTGCAAATATTGCTTTAAGTGAGTGTGATTTGCTCATTGCTGTGGGTGCTAGGTTTGATGATAGGATTACTGGTAAAACAAGTGAGTTTGCTAAGGGTGCAAAAATCGTTCATATTGATATAGATCCAAGCTCTATTTCTAAAATCATCGAAGCACATTTTCCTATAGTTGGGGATATTAAAAGTGTTATTTTAGATACCTTAGAAGAATTAAAAAAAGAAAGTTTTGATAATACAAAATACCAAGAATGGTTTAAAACTTTACAAAGATATCAGCAGTTATATCCTTTAATCTATGAAGATAGTGATGAAGTTTTAAAACCTCAATGGGTTATAGAAGAATGTGCTAGATTAGCTCCTGATGCAAGGATAATTACTGATGTAGGGCAACATCAAATGTGGGTAGCACAATTTTATCCTTTTAATTATGCAAGACAACTTGCAACAAGCGGTGGGCAAGGAACTATGGGTTATTCTTTACCAGCTGCACTTGGAGCTAAATTAGCTGTGGGTGAAGAAGTGGTGGTAAATTTCGTAGGCGATGGTTCTTTTTTAATGAATATCCAAGAACTAATGACAGCAAGTGCTTATGGAATTAAAGTGATTAATATCATTTTAAATAATTCTTTTTTAGGCATGGTAAGACAATGGCAAAGTATGTTTTATAAAGAAAGATTTTCTAATACAGATTTAACAAGTCAACCTGATTTTATTACTATTGCTAAAGGTTTTCATTGTGAGGGTTATAATGTCTTTAATAAAGAAGAATTTCAAAAAGCTTTCAAAACAGCCTTAGAATCTAAAAAAACTTGTGTTTTAAATGTGGCTATAGATCGTTATGAAGATGTATTACCTATGGTGCCTGCAGGTGGAGCTATTTATAATATGATTTTACCTAGCTATAAAAACAAGGATAAAAAATGAAAAGAAGAGTAATTTCTGTCATTGTATTAAATGAGCATGGGGTATTATCACGCGTTGTTGGGCTTTTTTCAGGACGTGGTTATAATATAGAATCTCTTACTGTTGCTCCACTTGATGATAAAGAATTCTCAAGGATAAATATCGTTACTTTAGGCGATGAAAAAGTTTTTGAACAAATCATAAAACAACTTCATAAACTCATACCTACTTATAAGGTAATTGATTCTAGTGATTTTATAGAAAAAGAAACAGCCTTGGTAAAGATTGCTTTAAGTGAAAATTTTGCAGGCTTAGATGCTATATTAAAAGCTTATAATGGCAGTGTAACTTATAGTGATGATGAGTTTATTATAGTAATGGCAAGTGATAATGCAAAAAATATCGATAACTTTTTAAAAACCATGAAAAAGTATAATCCTATTAGTGTAGTTAGAAGTGGTTCTATTTTAATGGAGGTAAAATGAAAATTAGTGAAATTGCTAAATTTTTAGGCATAGAATATTGCGGAGAAGATATAGAAATTACAGCTTTGAATTCTTTGAATAATGCAAGTTTTACTGAACTTAGTTATTGTGATGGAGAAAAAAACTCTAAAAAAATTGCAAGTAGTGGAGCTGGGGCTATATTAGTCTCCAAAGAATTTGAAAATTTAGTTTCAAAAGATTGTATTAAGCTAGTTGTTGATAATCCACATTTATCTTTTGCGCTTTTAAGTAAGCTTTTTGCTAAACCTTTAATCTCTAGTGAAAAAAAACAATCTAATATTGCCAAAAGTGCTAAGATTATGCCAAATGTTTATATAGGCGAAAATGTCCAAATAGCTGATCATGTAGTGATAATGGCAGGTGCTTATATAGGCGATAATGTAAGTATAGGTGAATATACTATAATCCATCCAAATGCTGTGATTTATAATGACACTAAAATAGGTAAAAAATGCCATTTGCTGGCAAATTGTGTTATAGGTAGTGATGGCTTTGGTTATGCGCATACAAAAAATGGCGAGCATTATAAGATTTATCATAATGGAAATGTTATTTTAGAAGATTTTGTAGAAGTTGGAGCTTGTACGACTATTGATAGAGCAGTTTTTGAAAGTACTATCATAAAGCAAGGTACAAAGATTGACAATCTCGTTCAAGTAGGACATAATTGTGAAATAGGGGAGAATTGTCTTATAGTAGCTCAAAGTGGAATTTCGGGTTCAAGTATTTTAGGTAAAAATGTCACTATGGGTGGACAAAGTGCTACAAGTGGGCATTTAGAAATAGGAGATTTTGCCACCATAGCCGCAAGAGGCGGGGTCACTAAAAATTTAGAAGGTGCTAGGGTTTATGGTGGTTTTCCTATTATGCTTCAAAAAGATTGGTTGAAATTTCAAGCAAAAATTATCACAGCTTTTAGGGATAAACATGAGTAAAAAAATATTTAAAACTATAGAATTACATGGTAGTAAAAGTGGAGAAATAAGTCTTTGTAATCTTTCTAATCCTTATGGTGTAGGAAGTAATGATGTCTTAAGCATAGGTGTGGCTTTAAAAAAGGAAAATGGGATAGATTGGAAAGTTCATATTCCTTATGAAAATTTAAAAGATCTTATCCTAGCACTTCAAGAAATAGAAAAAAACAAAGCCTAGTTTAAAAACTAGGCGTATTTAAATCCCGTTTTCTTCCTGCGCTAATAATTAAAACAAAATTAAGCACAATCAAAACATATATAAAAGTTGGTATAGGGAAGGCGTCGCCATTTGCATAAGAATGAAGCCCAGAGAGATAAAAATTTACTCCAAAACAAGTCATTAATATACTATAAAAGGCTAAAACACTAGCACTTGCAAAAACAAAAATAAAATAAGTTTTGAAAATAAATCTTAAATGTAATACCATGGTATAAACTACAATAGAAATCAAAGCCCAAGTTTCTTTTGGATCCCAACCCCAATATCTTCCCCAGCTTTCATTAGCCCAAACTCCGCCTAAAAAATTTCCTATTGTAAGCATTGCAAGTCCTATTATCATAGACATTTCATTAACGCAGTGTAATTTAATGATGTTTAAATCTATATTTTTATTTTTACCCCTTAAAGCAAAAAGAATTAAACTCAAAATCCCTATAATAAAACAAAGTGCTAAAAATCCATAACTTGCTGTTATAATAGAAACATGAATATTAAGCCAATATGATTTTAAAACAGGTACTAAATTCCCAATTTGAGGATCCATAAAGCCAAGATGAGCTACAAAAAGTGAAATGCCTGCTAAAAAACTCGCACCACATAAAGCCAAGAGTGATTTTCTAAAAAATATCACAGCACTCATCGCACAAGCAAAAGCTATATAAATCATGCTTTCATAAGCATTACTCCAAGGAGCATGCCCACCTACATACCAACGAATGATTAAAGCTAGTGCATGTATGATTACACATATACTTAAAATGATGTAAAAAAATCTATATACAAAGGCAGATAAAGAAATATTTTTTAATATAGTATAAAAACTTAAGAAGAAAAATACTAACGCAAAGCTAATATAAACAAAAGTTAGATTATCAAAGATATTATAATGATTAAGCAGTATTTCAAGATTTAATCTTTCTTTTGGCGGTAAAACACTACTTCCATAGTGATTTTGAAAATATTTTAAAGATTGTAAAATTTCATTCGCATCTTGCCATTGATTATTTTCAACACCATTGCGAACTTGTAAAAAATAGCTAACTAAAAGCATTTGTAAACGCTCTACATCTTCTTTTGCAAAAGGTAAAATTTGCACCGGAGAATACCACTTTAAACTTTGCTCATTAATATCAGGAAAAATAGTTAAAGCTTGACCGCTATAAATATAATATGCATGATTTATTTTTTCATCTAAGGCTAGCAAATCTTTATCAAAGCTAGTTCTTAATGAAGGCTTTTTGCGGTTAGCTTCCTCAACATAATTACTAAGTTTATATACCCCATTATCAAACACATCATCAAATGCTATGTATTTTTCATTTATATCTGTGCCTATTAATTCTCTTAGCTTGCTTGTTTTTGTAGCTATCATTTTGATTTTTCTAAATTCTTTAGGATAAATCATCATTGCTAGAAAAATTTGATCATAGTGAAGATTTAAAAATTTTTCTTTTTGAGTGATTTTATAAACAAACTCCATTGCCAAAGTATCTAAAGGCTTGATTCTACCATTATGATCTTGCACAAGTAATCTTGCAAAATTTAAAGAATGTTCATAGGAATTCTTTTGCAAATTCGAGATTAAATTTAAAATTTCATTTTTATCTTCTTGTGCAAAAAGTGGAGTTTGTAAATTTGCAAAAAGCAAAATAAACAATACAAAACTTTGACCTTTTTTTAAATAAATACTTAAACGATGAAATCTTGAGTTTTTATCAAATAAAACCCATAAAAATCCCAAAATCAATAAAGTATAACCTATATAAGTAGGGATTTTACCAGGATCTTTATTAACTGAAAGTATAGTGCCTTGCTCATCTTGATCATAAGAGCTTTGAAAAAATCTATATCCACCATAATCAAGAACATTATTCATAAAAATATCATAATCTAAGTTAATATTATTTTGCTCATCCATGATTTGAATTTTTGAAGTGTAAGAAGATGGACTCATAGAGCCTAAATAACGCTCTAGTATAAAATCTTTTAAGTGTAATGCAAAAGGAAGCTTAATTTCTCTTGGTCCCCAATTGATAGTAAAATTTTTTCCCTGTAAGTTAAAATGCACTGCTTGTTTGTTTGTAAAATTTGGATTTAAGATTATTTGTGTATTTGCTTTTTGATAATTAATATTTAATTTTAAGCTAGCAGGTGTGATAGAGTCTTTTTGTGGAGTGTATTTGATAGAGCTTATGATTAATTTTTCGCCATTTAAGTCAATAGTTTTTTCAAAATGCTTTTGAGTTAGCGGGGTAAAGCTAATAGGAAATTCAAAACTGGCATTAGTATCAAAATCAGTAATTTTTATAAATTCTTCTCTAGTAACTATGGTACTCGAGCTTTGATTTTCTCTTATATGCATTCCACCTTCTAAGCCAAAATATCTAGTAAGTCCAGCACCGATTAAAATCACTATAAAAGATAAATGTAAAAGCAAGATAGAATATTTTTTCTTTTGAAAAAGCTTGTTACAAAATATCACTCCGATTAAATTTAAACCTAGTAATAAATGCAACATATCAAACCAAGCATTATTATAAATTAAAGCTTTAGCTGCACTAATACCAAAATCATTTTCTATAAAGGTTGCCACAGCACAAGCTATGGCATATATACTCATTAGTAAAAAACTCATTGCAAAAGAAAAAAAATACTGCATTTTTAACCTTTAAATATTATTTTCTTTATAAAAATGTATGAGTTTTTGTGCTATGGTTGCTTCGTCTAAATTTTGATTTTCTTTTTGATTTAAAAACTCCATTGTAGCACTTAGTCTTTTTGCGCTAATAAAACCAGGATAATTTAGCAAAGTTTGGCTGTTTTTGTTTAAAATTACAATAGTAGGGGTGGCTACTATATCATAAATACTAGAAAGTTCAGCTGTACTTAAGTCACTTTTATGGTTTTTATAAAATGTATGAATTTTTTTATAGCTTATATTTATATAATATGAGCTGTATTTGTCTTTTATAAGTTCTTGTATTTTTTTATCATTTTTAATTTCTTCTTTTAATTTATCACAATAAAGGCAGTGATTTGCGCTGAAAATGATTAAAATGTTTTTATCATCACTTTTTATATTTGTATTATCTTTAAATAAATAGGCTATTTCTTCATAAGATTTTTTATCTAAATCATTTGCTTTTTGTAAATTTTCTTTAGAAAATTGTGTACCGCTTGAGATTAAATTAGAATCAAGTTTTTCTTCATTAGAACAAGCTATAAAAAAAATACTTAAAAAACTAAGTGAGAGTATTGTTTTAAACATTTAAAATCCTTGAAAAAATTAGAAAAAGTCCTTATTCGCTATTATAGCGAATAAGGTTATAAGATAGTGTTAAAGAAAGTATAAAGCATTAAAAATAAAAATACTAAGCCAGTGATTAGCATTGCAAATCCTGCAAGTTTAGCTAGCCATTGATATGCTTTGAAGTTACTTTTATTTTCATATAAAGTGCTTAATTTTCCACTTTCTTTTAAGCGTTTATACCATACATTTCTTTCTTGTTTAATCTCTTCTTCACTAATACTTCCTGAAAAAATCACCATATCCATAGGGAAGCGATCTGCTCTAAAATGCGTATTAAAGAAGTGAATTGCAAAAATAAATCCTGTAGCAAGTAAAGCTTCATCAGAGTGAAGTAGGGTTGCTAAGTTGATTGCTTCACCTGGTAAAAATTTACCAAAGAAAGCAGGAAACCATAAAATAAGCCCTGAAATACCAATGATAAACATACCCCAAAATACTGCTAGATAATCAAATTTTTCCCAATAAGTCCAGCGGTCAAATTGCGGTCTTGGACCAAAGCCAAAGAACCATTTAAAATGATCTTTCATATCTTTAAAATCTTGCCAATTTGGCATTAAAGAATCAGGCCCAAAAGTAGCTTTTAAAACTTTCATAAAGCTTATTTTACCAGTGATTGGATCCCTTGCTACATCACGGCGTTTCCAATTTACAATGATGATTTCTCCAATGTGAGAGAAAAATACTGCAAACATTACTATGGCTGAAATATGATGTATGGTTGCTGCATTAATGATATCTCCACCCATTAAATCAATCATAGGCTTAGCCCACGCTGAATCATAGAATTTTTGCGGTAAGCCTGAGAATGCAAGACCCAAAAAGCTAGCTGCCATAAAGAAATGCTGAATTCTATGGAAAGTACTAAATCTTCTTACTCTTACTTTATCTTCATGTGCTGCTTTTCTTGCTTCTTTCCATTCTTTAGGATATTTTATACGCATAGCAATTAAACGCAAGCACCAAAGTATAGTATGGGCTCCAAAGAAAACGAATACAGAAATTACCAAAATAGTCATGAATATATAAGCACCATGCAATCCAGGATATTTTTCGCCATCGCTATGATCAGCATGTGCCATCCAATTTACGAAATTTTCATTTGCATTTGGGTGACATGTTTTACAAGTTTGAACACGGTTAATTGGCGAGAGGGTTGAGCTTCTTTCACTTGATTTTAAAATATTGTGTTTGCCATGACAATCAGAACAAGTAGCAATACTTGGAGTTTCACCTGGAGTGCTTAAAAACATACCTTTACCATGGAAAGTCATATGAAAAGTCGTGCTTTTTTGTTTATGGCATTGTGCGCATTTTTGATCGACTAATTGTTTTTGTGAATAAATTCCTGAATGTTTTGGGGTAATATGAATAGAGTGACAAGTCGCACAAGATGGTTTTTCTTTTTTCTTTTGCATATCTTGAGCGGGTAAGAACTTTTCTACTCCATGAGCGCTTTTTGCTAAAGCATTGCTTGCTTTTTCATGGCAAGTTGCACATTTTTGATTGATTAAGTTTTTACTTGCTGCAATATCAGCTCTAATGCCTTTACCTTTTTGAGCATGACAATCACGACAAGATGGGGTATTGCTAAATTTAAATCTTGAGTGAATAGTATCTTTAAACTCGATAATTTCTTTAGCTTTTTCCCATTTAACTGTGTCTATTTTTTCAATTTTTCTACCTGAAGTTATCCATGATTCAATGCCATCAAGCATTACAACAGAGTTCTTATAGCCTAGTTCTATAGCAACTGCAGCAGCTTGAGAAGCTTCAAATCTAAAACGATTTAAACCATAAAATACTAAATTTGCATTTTTATCATTAGGTAATAAATTTTGCCAATTTTCCACATAGGTTGATATGGAATTAGGTATATAGCCATTAGCTTGTCTATCTTGCTCTGAGTTGACATCAAAAAAATAAGTATTATTTTGATCTAGCATTTCTTGAGCTTGCGCTAAGCTAATGCTTTTTACACCTTCTATTGAGCCTATTTCTCCATTAGCCTCAGCAAAAATAAATCCTGATGGCATAAAAAGAGTAAAAAGGACAATAAAAAGTCGAGTGATTAAATTTTTCAAGACTAGCTCCTTATTTGAAGGAAGAATTTTTCATTCTTCCTTTGTTTTTATTTACCATTTAGGATATTTTGTGCTTCTTGGATATAAATTAAAGCTTCTTCTATGATTTTCTTAGAATAAGCAGGTCCATGAACACCCCAAGAACCATCTTTTTCTAGTCTATCAGCTATGGCTTGAGCTTGATTAGTTAAGCTTAGCACTTTTGATTTTTGCTCTACTGAAAGTTTGGTTTTTTCAGCAAAAGTTTTATCAATATTTGCTATGCCTTTTCTAATTTTCTCATAGCCTTCTTTAACAGGGTTTTGCCACTGCATTACTTTATCATAAATCATTTCTTGATTGCTAAAGTGAAGTTTTTCAGGCAAGGTTGATTGCACAGGGCTATGACAACCACTTGCACCAGGACCCATTAGATTAATATCACTAAAACTAGTTCTACCACAACTCCACATTAAATCAAGGAAAAATCTACCTTCATCATCTCTAGCTATAGTCCAACCACCAACTTTAGGTGATCTTTCTTTGCCTTCTGGTGGGTTAAGTGTTTTTGCGGTTTTGTCTACTTTGATATTCCAAATATGTGAAGCTCTAACATTATCAAAACCACCTTTGTCAGGGTTTTGAACTGCTCCAAAATTTTCACAACTCATCATATTTGGCATGTGACAAGCTGTACAGCTATCTTTTGCGTGAATTCCACCTTTTTTAAAAAAGCTAGCTTGGGTTTCATGGCAATCTTTGCAAGTTTTTTTAAGTTTTGTTTTAGTATAACCGCTTTTCCAATCATTAAAAGTTACTTCGTGTGGATCATGACAAGTATTACATCTCATACCCTTATCATAGTGTGCTGAAGAATACATTTGAGCACCTTCTGTACCACATGCAGGACAACTTGATTTAAAATACGCATTGAAAGGTTTTCTAGGATTGATTTTAGCATCGGTTTCATTATATGAAAATCTTTGATGACATCTTTCGCAATTTGATGGCATCCCCGCACCTCTTGCTCCATAAAGATGTGCTCCAGCTCCGTGGCATTCTTCGCAAGTAATACCTTTTGAGATGGTATGTTTTTGAAGTTCTTTTGGATTACCTAGTGCTTTGTAAAATTCTTCCTTGCTTTTAAAGTCAAATTTAAAAGTATGACATGTTTCACAATATGCAGTAGCAGGCTGGAAAACTGCTTTTTCTTTATAAGTTGCAGCATAAGAGTTTGTCCCCCATACTTGAGAACCATTTCCTCCAAAATCTTCCATTTTGGTAGGAAAACCAGGTGCAAATGCAGCTATTTTTTGTGCCATTTCAGGGGTTAAAAACTCACTCCAAAGTCTTGAAAATTGATTGCCTCCAGCGGTTAATTTACCACTTAAATCACTCAAATTTCCATCTTCAACATGGTAGGTTCCACGCACAAGCCATCTATCTATAAAACCATATTTTGTTCTTGGTGTTCCAATGAGAGCATAAACATCATTTGGATAAATTCCATCAGGTAAAATAGTAGCTTGAGAGTTATACATAGGTTTTTTTAAACCTTCAGCTCCACCAACTTCTTCCATTTCATGCGGAAAACGCACGGTTTTTGCATGGCGAGAACGCTCCCAAGAGGCATATTGAGCAGGGTGACACTCACCACATTTTTTTGGGCCTACAAATTTGTTTGGAAAATCCAAAAAAGATTCATAAGGCAAGCGATAAGTAATAGAAGCTTGTTTTAAATCATGCTCAGTAGCAAATTTAGCCCCATTTTGATTTAAAACCCAGTTTTCTGTTCTATCACTATGAGTAAATTTACCTACCAAACGCCCTTCTTTTTCATATTTAAAAATAGGGTGATGTTTGTAAAGATAGTCAAAAAATGCATCCTCTTGAGCTACATAACCATCAAGAGTTCTAGGCTCTGAAGAAGCAAAAGCTTGCGAACTTAAACTTATACCTAAGGCTAAACAGGCATAGGTAGCAACCTTAGCTAATTTGTGTTTCATAACTTCCCTTTCGCGTGTTTTGTTAAAAGATAAAAATACTCTTATTTATTATCTATTAACTATTAAAGTATAATTGTGACTATTTTTTAATAAAAATTAACTTAAAATATATTTATATTTATTTTTTATTAATTTAAATAATAAAAATTATCATATAGAAAAAGAAGATATTTGCTACATACTAAATTCTACTTATAGTCCCCACTACCTTACCCACGATTAAAAAATCGCCATTTTGATAATGTACATCTGCATAACTTAGATTAAAAGAGTGTAGATAAACTCCGCCTTTATTGCTTTTAAAAATTTGTTTGATGAATAAACCATCTCTAGTATTTACTGCAAAAACCCCACCTTCTTTAAAGCTTTTGCTTTTATCTACTAAACACAAAGAATCATCTTTGATTTCAGGTTCCATGCTATCGCCTATACATGGGATGATATCACAATCTTTTGAGCCAAAAAAATCACTGAGTTTTTCATCTATAATCACTTCAGAAAAACTTACATTATCATTTAAAGCCCCACCTCCCATAGAAGCATTAACATCATAATATTTTAAAACATTATAGTTTATATCAAGTGATGGAGTATTGCTCTCAAGAGAGTCTTCATAAAAAAATGCATTGATATTGATATTTCTTTCATTTAAAAAATGAAGTATTTGTTTATAAGGTATGGAATTTCTAAATTTCATACTATAAAAGGTATCAGGATTGATATTTAGCATTTTAGCCACATCAGAATCTTTGGCATTTTTTATGCCTTCTTTTTGGAGTATAAATTTAAGTTTATCAGTAATTTCATTCATTTGCATAAAAATCCTTTTAAATAAAAAGTATTTTAGCAAATTTTCTTTTATTTTACAAGAAATCTTTTAAATTAAAAGATATTTAGCTTCCAAATTCATGGAAGCTAAAAAAATTATTTATTAATTAAGCTTTTGATGTATTGATCTACCATGTATAAGCCATTGCCATTGTCGCTTATGAGTTTGATTTTATCTACTATACCTCTAAAAAGTGCTTCTTCTTCGTGTTGTTCGCTTACATACCATTGCAAGAAATTAAAAGTTGAATAATCTTTACTTGAAAGCATAAAATCTACAAGATTATTAATAGAAGCGGTAATGCTTTGCTCATGCTCAAAAGTTTTTTCAAACACATCAAGCAATGATTTAAAATCACTATCAGGTTTTTTAACTTCTTTTAATTCTACTTTAGAATCAGTTTCATTCAAATAAGTGATGAGTTTTCTAGCATGATCACTTTCTTCTCTTGCATGCTCAAACAAAAACGCACCCGCACCATCAAAGCTATGCTCATAGCACCATGAACTCATACTCAAATATAAATTTGCTGCATACATTTCTTTGTTGATTTGCTCGTTTAATAAAGCCACTACTTCTTTAGAAAGCATTTTTTCTCCTTATGAATTATTTTTGTTATATTAGTTAGAACTACATTAAAAATACATTAATAAGTGTATTTATAAAAATTATAAATTAATACTAAAAGAAAAAACACTACCTTTTTGTGGGCTAGATTGAATTTTTAAAGAACTTTTGTGTAATGTGAGTATTTTTTTAACTAAAAACAATCCTAGTCCAAAAGAGTTATTTTGTGTTGAGTTTGCTTTGTAGAATTTTTTTGTTATAAATTTAAGGTGTTTTTCTTCTATGCCTATACCTTGATCTATGATAGTAAAATTTTGATTTTTTATGATGATTAACACCTCTTTTTTACTGTATTTTAGTGCATTGTCTATTAGATTAATGATGACTTGCTCTATGAGAAATTTATCCGCTTTAATAAAACTTGTTTGGCCTTGAATTTTCAACCTATCATCTCTAAAACTTTCTAATAAATTTTTACTTAAAGCATATAGATCGAATTTTTCTAAATTTAAAGAATCAAAATTAAGATTAAAAACAAAATTGAGTTTATGTGTTAGTTGATTGATTTTTACACTTTGTTTGTGAATTTTTTCAAGTAAAAATAATTTCATATTTTCATCATTAGTTTCTTTTAAAGATTGCAAGCTCAAATCTATAACGCTTATAGGATTTTTAAGCTCATGTGATATAGCGCTGATTACATTGCTTAGTTGGGTGTTTTTGGTTTGAATTTTTTTAGCTTGTTTTTTGTTTTTTAATTCTTGCTTGATGAGTAATTTTTTAATTTTCAATAAGCGTAAATTTAAATTTTTTAATTCATAAACGAAATTATATTTTAAAATGAAATTAGTATTTGATTTGATACTTTTAACAAACAATAATAATTCTTGAAAATAATTTTTGAAAAAATAAAACACAATAAAATAAAACACAACAAGTACAAGTAAAAAGAAAGAAAAAATAATAATATTTTTAATCCAAAAATTTTGCACCAAAGAATGTATTTTAGGATATACAATGATGATGTATTGATAGTTTTTATAAGCATAAGCTTTAAAATAAATTTCTTTTTGCTTATAAAAATCATGGGTAAAATTAGACTTAAAATGATTTAAAAAATAAGAATAATCTTTTAATGATGAAAAAATATCATCATCTTGTTTAATGATAAAATCTGCTCTAGTTTCTAGGGCAAATTGCTTGATATTGTTGGAATTTAGTGTATCTAATAACTGAAATTGTAAAATATCATTAAGTGTTTTTAGTTTTTGCTCATAAGTGTTTTTTACCGTAGTATTGATATAGCTTTCATTGAAAAAATAAAACAACATAAAAAAAGTAATACAAAAAAATCCAAGTGTAAAAAGGAAAAATGTTTTTATTCTTAGCACAATTTATAACCCACCGAACGCACTGAAATGATATTTTCTTTAATTTGTGGAATTTTTTGTTTTAATCTTAAAATAGCTGTATTGATTGTCTTATCGCTTGTTGTGTCATTTTTCCATACTTGCTCACTTAAAAATTGACGACTTAGAAGTTGATTTTTGTGATTAAAAAAACACTTGAGTAATTCTACATCTAGGGTTGATAAATTTTCAAATGTATTTGTTTGATAAATTAATTTTCTTTCTTCTATATATAAAGTAAAATCTTGATAAGAAATTTGTTCTTTTGGAGTTTTATTTCTTTTAGTTACAGCTTTAATTCTAAATAAAAGCTCATTAAAATCAAAAGGTTTGCATATATAATCATCACAGCCTTGTTTAAAACCTTCTAAAATATCTTTTTGTAAAGTCTTTGCACTAAGAAAAATCACAGGCTCCATATAGCCTTTTTTTCTTAATTGTTTTATCATCTCTACACTATCGCCACTTGGCAAATTTCTATCCATGATGATTAAATCTATTTCATTTGTATCTAGAAAATTTTCTAAGTCAAAAAAATCAAAATAACTATAAATTTTTATATTTTCTTGGCTAAGTCTTAGTGTGATTAATTCATTTAAGTCTTTATCATCTTCTATCAAAATAATATTTAACATATAAAAATTATATCAAAAAATATATGTATCCAAAATGTTTCCAAGTTTTTTTAAATTTTCATTACTTTTTAACTAAGGAGAAAAAATGAAAAAACTTTTGGCTTTAAGTGTGGCTTGCTTTGTTAGTTTAGAAGCAGTAGAATTAAAAATAGCAGGTTCATCAACGGTGTATCCTTTTACTTCTTTTGTTGCTGAAGAATATGCTGTTATAAAAAATACAAAAACACCTATAGTTGAAAGTCTTGGCACAGGTGGTGGTTTTAAAGTTTTTTGTGAAGGAATTACTGATATTTCTAATGCTTCAAGGGCAATCAAGCCAAGTGAATTTGAAACTTGTAAAAAATCAGGCGTGAGTGATATAGTCGGTATTATGATAGGTTATGATGGCATAGTTTTAGCTCAAAATAAAATCAATGCTCCATTAAATATAAGCTTACATGAGTTATTTTTAGCTTTGGCCAAAGAAATTCCACAAGATGGAAAATTGGTCCCAAATCCTTATACAAATTGGCAACAAATCAATAAAAATCTACCAAATAGAAAAATTACAATCTATGGTCCTCCATCAAGTTCAGGAACAAGAGATAGTATAGAAGAGCTTGTAATGGTAGATATTTCTAAAAAAATTCCTGAATATAAAGGTGCATATAAAACTATACGCCAAGATGGAGCATTTATACCAAGCGGTGAAAATGATAATTTAATTGTTTCAAAACTTTCTGTTGATAAAGAAGCTTTTGGGCTTTTTGGATACGGATTTTTAGCTAGCAATGATGATAAGATTAATGCTGCTTACATTGATGGTGTAAAAGCTGATGAGAAAAATATATCTGAAGGAAAATATAAACTAGCTCGTTCTTTGTTTATATATATGAATGCTAAGAAAAATCCAGAAGTATTTGAATTTGCAAAAATTTATATGAGTGATGATTTAGCTAAAAGCGGAGCAGAATTAGAAAAAATAGGATTGGTTCCTTTGGATGAAAAAACTTTAAAACAAACCCAAAAACATATAGAAGAAAAAGGTTTATTAACTGATGAGCTTGTTAAAACAGGGAAAGTTTTTTAATTTTTAGGATGAAAAATTGATAAAAGAAAAAATAATAAAATTAACGCTTTTTCTTTGTGCTTTTGTTAGCGTAGTAGTAAGCTTTGCTATTATGCTAACTATTTTAATAGAGGCATTAAAATTTTTTCAAAAAGAAAGCGTATTTACTTTTTTATTCTCAAGTCAGTGGGCAGCAGATGCTGCATTTGTAGGTGCTGATGGAAGTAGCAAGCATGGGGTTTTTGGTGCTTTGAGTTTATTTTGGGGAACTTTTTATATTTCACTAATAGCAATGCTAACAGCCTTACCTTTAGGCATAATGTGTGCTATTTATCTTGGAGTATTTGCAGGTAAAAAATCTAAAAACTATTTAAAACCTATTTTAGAAATCATAGCAGGAATTCCTACTGTAGTTTTTGGATTTTTCGCAGCCATAGTTGTAGCTCCTTTTATAGTGTGGTTTTTTTCTCTTTTTGGTATCAAAGCTAGTTTTCAAAGTGCCCTAGGTGCAGGTTTTATCATGGGTATTATGATAGTTCCTATAGTGGCTTCACTTTCACAAGATTGCATTGAAGCTGTAAGTTTAAAAAGGATAAATGGAGCTTATGCTTTAGGTATGACTAAAAAAGAAGTTGTATTTGCAGTAATTTTACCAGAAGCAATGCCAGGCATAGTTGCAGCTTGTCTTTTAGGACTTTCAAGAGCTTTAGGTGAAACGATGATTGTTGTTATGGCTGCTTCATTGCGTCCAAATTTAACAATGAATTTTTTAGAAGATATGACAACAGTGACTGTAAAAATAGTAGAAGCATTAAGTGGCGATCAAGCTTTTGATAGTTCTTTAGCTTTAAGTGCATTTTCTTTAGGGCTTGTGCTTTTTATTATCACATTAATCATTAATATTTTTAGCGTTTATTTGATAAACCGCTTCCATAAAAGGAAAAATTTATGAAAAAACTTTTTAAACAAAGAAAAAAAGCTTCAAAAAATTTCAAAATATTCTGTAAAATAGGGCTTTATATAAACCTTATTTTTCTTTGTATTTTTTTATCAAGTGTAGGGTATCTTGGGATAGGAGCTTTTAAGCAAACTTACATTTATGCCCATGCTGATAGAAATAGCCCTTCATATGAGCTTTTATCGCGCGCTGAACAAAGGAAAATAAGAACAGGTCAAATCAAAGAAAAATCTTGGCTTTTAGCAAATTCTGAAGTTGATCAATATATGAAAAAAAATTACAATAAACTAAGCGATGAACAAAAAAAATTAGTTGATGAGCTAGTTCAAAAGCAAGAAATCAAACTAAGTTTTAACACAAATTTTTTCCTTAATGGAGATTCTAAATCACCTGAAAATTCAGGAATTTTTGCTTCTGTGGTTGGAACTTTGCTTGTAATGTTAGTATGTATGGCTGTGAGTATCCCAATAGGAGTTGGAGCAGCTATTTATTTAGAAGAATTTGCTCCGCAAAATGTATTTACGCATTTTATAGAAGTATGTATAAATAATTTAGCTAGCATTCCTAGTATTTTATTTGGACTTTTAGGTCTTGGAGTGTTTATTAATCTTTTTGGCATGCCTCGTTCTAGTGCTTTGGCTGGGGGATTGACTTTGGCTATTATGAGTTTGCCTATTATTATTGTTTCAACTAAAGCTGCCTTAAAAAGTGTGGATATTAATATGAAAAATGCTGCATATGCTTTAGGAATGACTAAAATTCAAATGATAAAAGGCATTATGCTACCTTTAGCAATGCCTATGATATTAACAGGTTCTATTTTAACTCTAGCAGGGGCTATTGGTGAAACCGCACCTTTGATGATTATAGGTATGATAGCTTTTATACCTGATGTGGTAAATAGTGTTTTTGCACCAACAAGTGTTTTGCCTGCTCAAATTTTTTCATGGTCAGCTATGCCAGAGCGTGCATTTTTAGAAAGAACAGCAGCAGGGATTATAGTGCTTTTATCTCTTTTGGTGATTTTAAATTTAGCAGCAATACTTTTAAGAAGATATTTTCAAGGAAAATAAAATGATAGCAAAAACAACAAATTTAAATTTATTTTATGGTAAAAAACAGGCTTTGTTTGATATAAATATGGAAATTCAAAAAAATAAAATCACAGCTTTAATAGGTGCTTCAGGCTGTGGAAAATCCACATTTTTGCGTTGTTTTAATAGGATGAATGACAAAATAGCAAAAATCGATGGTCTTGTTGAGATTGATGGAAAAGATGTTAAAAATCAAGATTTAGTTGTGCTTAGAAAAAAAGTCGGAATGGTATTTCAACAACCTAATGTTTTTGTAAAAAGCATTTATGATAATATTTCTTATGCTCCAAAACTTCATGGGATGATCAAAAATAAAGATGAAGAAGATGCTTTAGTGGAAGATTGTCTTAAAAAAGTGGGTCTTTTTGAGGAAGTAAAAGATAAACTAAAACAAAATGCTCTAGCACTTTCAGGTGGTCAGCAACAACGCCTTTGTATTGCAAGAGCTTTGGCTATAAAGCCAAAATTATTACTTTTAGATGAACCAACTTCTGCACTTGATCCTATATCTTCAAGCATTATAGAAGAGCTTGTTAAGGAATTAAGTCATAATCTTTCCATGATCATGGTAACACATAACATGCAACAAGCTAAGCGCGTGGCTGATTATACTGCGTTTTTTCATTTAGGAGAGCTTGTAGAATTTGGAGAAAGTAAAGAATTTTTTGAAAATCCTAAAGAAGAAAAAACAAAAGCTTATTTAAATGGAGCTTTTGGATAATTTTTATTTATTTAGAATTTTTGATGATATAATTAATCAAAATTTCTAAAATATATTTGTTTATTCTTAAAATCAGTATAATTAAAAATATATTTATCTTTAAAAAAGTAATTTTTAAGTAAAATTACTTTTTACTTTCAAAAGATTATTATCAAAAAGAGTATTCATGGCAAGCAAACAACTTTCACTTAAACATCTTAGTATGCCTATATTACTTGAAATGTTTTTAAGATATTTTTCTTTGATTATCAACACCGTTATGGTTTCGCAGTATTCTAACTTTTTAGTTGGAGCTATGGGTGCAGGTAATCAAGTAGCAGATTTATTTATCATTATTTTTAGTTTTTTAAGTGTGGGTTGTAGTGTAGTGATTGCCCAAGCTTTAGGGGCTAAAGATTACACTCTAGCAAGAAAAGCAATTCATCAAAGTTTATTTTTAAATGCCTTGCTTGGTTTTGTGTGTGGAAGTTTGATTTTATGGCATGGAGAGTTTTTGCTCTATCTTTTGCAAATTCCAAATGAACTTTTAAAAGACAGTGAAATTTACTTGCATATGCTTGGAATTTGTTTGTTTTTTGATGCTATGGGTATAGTTTTGGCTGCTATTATTAGGGTGTATAATATGGCTTATTGGGTTATGTTTACTACCTTATTGATGAATGTTGTGATATTTATAGGAAATTTTTATGTATTGCATTTTACTAAGCTAGAGCTTTTTGGAGTAGGGCTTAGTAATATACTTGGGCGTTTGGTAGCCTTTAGTATGCTTATAGCAATACTTAGTTTTAAGCTCAAAATTCATCTTAAAATTAAAGAGATGATAAACCTTGAAAAAGTGGTACTTAAAAAGATTTTTAATATCGGTGGTTTTGCAGCAGGAGAGCATTTGATATGGTTTATACAATACACTATAGCTTTTGCTTTTGTAGCAAGTTTAGGTAAAGAAAATTTAAGTGTTCAAACGATTTATTTTCAAATTTCTTTACTTATCATGCTAGTAGGGCAAGCTATAAGCGTGGCAAATGAGATTATCATAGGTAAATTAGTTGGTGCAAAATACTTAAATGTAGCTTATAAACATACTTGGATAGCTTTGTATTTTAGCGTGGTTGCAAGTGCTTTTGTGGCTTTACTTAATTATGTTTTGCAAGATTTTACCATGGGTGTAGTAAAGCTTGAAGAAAGTTTAAAAGAACTTATGATACCACTTTTTACTCTTTCAATATTCTTAGAAATCTCAAGAACTTTTAATATAGTCATGGTGAATTCGCTAAGAGCAAGTGGTGATGCGAGGTTTCCGTTTTTAAGTGGAGTGGTATTTATGCTTGGAGTTTCTTTACCGGTTGGTTATGTGCTTTGTTTTTATGCTGGACTTGGAATTTTAGGAGTTTGGGTAGGTTTTTGTGCAGATGAGTTTTTACGCGGTATAGTCAATTCATATAGATGGAAAAGTAAAAAATGGCAAGGCAAAGCACTAGTATAAAAGGAATTTTAGAATTTAAAGAATTTCGTTTTGCTTTTGAAAAGAAAAAACTTAAATACTTAAGACTTAGGGTAGATAGGGATTTAACTTTCAAGCTTAGTATACCGCTATATTATGAGCAAAGAGATGTTTTAAGATTTTTAGAAAAAAATGAAAGTTGGATTAGAGCCAAAGAAAAAGAACTTTCTTTAAAAAGAGTAGTTTTAGCAAGTGATGAATTGTATTTTTTAGGTAAAAAATACAAGCTAGTTTTTAACGAAAATCATAAAAAGGTTCTTATAAAAAAAGATAAAATTTTTGCAAAAAATCAAAAAGCCTTAGATCTTTTCTTAAGGCGTAGTGCTAGGGTGATTTTTGAGTATTTTATAAAAAAATGGCAATTTATCCACAAGAGAAAGGTACAAAGAATTTGTATTAAAGAAATGATTTCAAGATGGGGTTCTTGCAATCATCAAAAAGCATATATAAACTTAAATTTAAAACTCATGCAAAAACCTATAAAAGCTATAGAATATGTGATTTTGCATGAACTTACACATTTAATCTACCCACATCATCAAAAAGAATTTTATGATTTTTTACATAAATTAATGCCTGATTACAAGACAAGAGAGGTTTTTCTAAAAAGTCTTATTTTTTAACAAAAATTTATTTTAATTTAAAAAATCATTTATTAAAATAAATTGTTTTTAAATATCTTTTAAAGGAAAAACAATGAAAAGAAGAAATTTGTTAAAAGTAGGTGCTCTTGGTTTAGCTGCTATGCTTTTTAGCGGTGTGGCTTTAAATGCTAATGATGTAGTTAATTTTCCAAAAGATAAGCAAAAAGCTTTATTGCTCTCAAGTTCAGGCTATAAAGACACTGGATATTTAAACCATGCTTTACCTTGGCTTAAAGAATTTGTTGAAAAAAATAACTTAAAAGGCAAAAAAGTAGCATTTATACCTTATGCAGGTGTTAGAAAAACTTATGAACAGTATGAAGCACAAGTTGCTAAAGCCTTAGAAAGTTTAGGACTTCAAATAATTAGTGTGCATAGAGGTAATGCTGTTGATATTGTTAAAAGTGCTGATGCGATTTTTGTAGGGGGCGGAAATACTTTTGAACTTGTAAATCAACTTTACAATAATAACCTAGTTGAACTCATTGCAAAAAGAGTAAGTGAGGGTGTACCTTATGTTGGCTGGTCAGCAGGTTCAAATGTAGCAGGTGCAACTATGATGACAACTAATGATATGCCTATAGTTGAACCAAAATCATTCAACACTTTTAATATCTTCCCTCATCAAATCAATCCACATTTTATCTCAGGTAAGCCAGTAGGACATAATGGTGAAAGTCGTGAGGAAAGATTAGAAGAGTTTTTGATTGTTAATCCTAAAGTAGTTGTTTATGCTTTGCCTGAAGGTGTTGCATTATTACTTGATGGCAAAAAAGCAAAAGTTTTAGGTATGGATAAAAATGCTCCACTTTTAAAACTTGAAAACAAAAAAGAAATTCAAAAAATCGCTATCGGTTCTGAATTTAACTACTAAAATGATAAGCTATCTATATTTTAGATAGCTTGTTTAAGCTTTCCTTAGAATTAAAATTGTTATATTTATGCTTTAAAAAAATTTAATTTTAAGGTTTTTAACTTGCTTTTAGAAATTACTTTTGATTATAAATCTAAAAACGATATTTTTGAATATTTGTTAGCTTATTATGCTAAAGATTATGTGTATGATTATGAGCAAAAAGATGAAAAAATCATCATTAAAATTAAAGGTGAAAAAGATGAAATTCAAGCCTTTTGTTCTAATTTAGAAAATATCAGCCATAGTGTTTTTTTAAACAAATTTGACTTAAAAGTTATAGAAGAAGATTTTACACCTATAAAAAAAGAAAAAACTTTCACCAAAAGAAGTTTTTTAACAAGACTCAATGCAAATGCTTATACTAATGGCGAGCTTGTAGAAAATGAATGGGGTGTTTTTGTAGAAGAAGAGTTTAAGATAGGAGAAGATTTTATAAAAATCACTAAAGAAAATTTCTGCGATAATTTAAAAAAAGCCTTGGAAAAATTAAAAAATAAAGAAAAAATATATTTTAAAAGCTCAAAAGGAGTATATACTTTTGAAATTTTTAATGAAGTATTAGATGATTTTTTAATGCCAAGTGATCCAAAGCATATCAATGTATTTTTTTCCTGCAATAACGAGCAGTTGAAAATCTTAGCAGGGGTTGAAAAACCTCTAATGAAGCTTAAATTTAATGCTATTTTTAGACAAAATCATCAATTAAATCATGAGTATTTTAAAATAAAAATATACGATAATCTTTTCTTGTTTGCCTTATGTTTTGAGCTTGAAAAAGAAGGAATTAAGTTTTTAAATTTTAAAAAGCTAGAACATTTTGAGGATGATTTTGAAGTGGCTTTAATCGAAAATGAGCTAGTAGTTTGCAGGGGTTATGATTATATTTTACCTGAGTTTAAAAATTTGATTTTTCAAAAAGAGGATAAAAATTTCGCAAGAATTTCTTGTATATTGTCTGATTTTAAAGACAAAAAGCCTTTGCTTTTAGAACTTAGTAAAAAATATGATGATATTATCTTACTTGATAAAGAGCTAAATCTTTTAAAACTTTGCTTGCCAAAAAGCTTTGATGAATTTTATGAAACTATAAATCAAGATGATGTTGCTAAGAGATTACTAGCTAATTATGAAAAAGAATTTACCCTAGTGCGAAAAGAACTAAATATGGCTAATAATTTTTTTAATCTTTTTGGCATGGTAGGGATGATCTTAGAGCTTGATGAAGATGTGCAAAGTGCTGCATTAGCGCTTTTAGCTTTAGCAGATGAGAGTAAAATGGCAAAAGGTGTTAGGATAGATTTTAAGCTTAATGAGCAAAAAGAATTTGATTACACTAAGACCTTAAGAAGCGTGATGAGTTTTAAGCTTGCTGGAGTAGAAAATCAAATCATAGCCTTAGGTGTTGTTGAGAGTTTGGCGTATTTTTTAAGAGATTTATTTGATGATTTAAAAGCTAAAGAACAAGTTGATTGTGCCGTGCTTAGTGGAAGCTTGTTTGAGCACAAAAGCCTTGGTAAAAATGTATTTAAACACATACCATTTTTTAAGTTAAGTGATGTCCCACTTTGGATATGAAATTCATATTAAAGGACTAGTGCAAGGCGTTGGCTTTCGTCCTTTTGTTTTTAATATAGCTAAAGAGTTTAATTTAAAAGGTGAAGTTTATAATAATAGCTTAGGCGTTGTTATAATCCTTGAGTGTAGCAATGATGAATTAGAAATTTTTAAAGAAAAACTTTTTGCTAATTTACCACCTTTAGCTAGGATAGATGATTTTAATTTTTCTTATAAAAAACTTCAAAAAACTTATAATGAATTTAGTATAAGTACTTCACAAGATAGTGAAAAATTTAGTCCAATTTTGAGTGATTTTGCCCTTTGTGATGATTGCTATAATGAATTTTATGATGAGAAAAATCCACGTTTTAAATACCCTTTCATCACTTGTACAAATTGTGGGCCAAGATTTTCTATTATAAAAAAACTCCCATATGATAGAGCTAATACGACTATGGATGAGTTTAAAATGTGTTCTTTTTGTCAAAGCGAGTATGATGATCCTACTAATCGTCGCTTTCATGCTCAACCACTCTCATGCCCAAAATGTAAAATTACTATCTTTTTAAAAGATAAAAGTCAAAATATTTTAGCCAAAGATGAAAAATCTTTCATTTTGCTTGCAAAACTTTTAGAAGAAGGTAAAATCATAGCTTTTAAAGGTATGGGTGGGTTTCATTTAATTTGTGATAGCACAAATGAAAATGCTATAAATGAACTTAGAATACGCAAAAATCGCCCTAAAAAGCCTTTTGCTATTATGGTAAAAGATCTTAAAATGGCTCAAGAATTAGCTTTTATTAATGAAGCTGAAGCAAAACTTTTAACTTCAAATTTAAAACCCATAGTTATTTTAAATAGCAAAAATATCCATAAAAGCTTAGCACCAGATACCAATAAAATAGGCATTATGTTAGCTTATATGGGAACGCATTTAATGCTTTTTGAACATTTTAAAAAACCTATCATTGCAACAAGTGCTAATTTAAGCTCACAAAGCATTATTTATGAAGAAACAAAACTTTTAGAGCAACTTAGTGATGTATTTGATTTTTATCTTGATTATGATAGAGCAATACACAATTCAAGCGATGATAGCATTGCTCAAGTTATTGGTAAAGAAGTAATGTTTTTAAGGACTTCAAGGGGTCTTAACCCACTTTATATCAATACAGCAGATATTTTTAATGCAAAAGAAAATATTCTAGCTCTAGGAAGTGAGTTAAAAAACGAATTTGCTTGTTTTTTTAAAAATCAAATTTTCATTTCTCCTTATATAGGCGATATGAAAAATTTAGACATACAAGAGAGATTTTTTAAAATTTTAACTTTCTTTCAAAACTCTTATAAACTAAATTTTGATCAGATTTTAAGCGATAAACACCCACAATTTAACTATGTAAAAGAATTTAAAAATTATAAAAATTTTCGCGTGCAACATCACTATGCACATTTGTGTGCTTGTTTATTTGAACACAAAATTTACAAAAATGATGTTTTAGCTTTTGTTTTTGATGGAACAGGTTATGGAGATGATGGAAAAATTTGGGGTGGTGAGATTTTTAGAGCGAATTTAAAAAACTATGAAAGGTTAAATCATTTTAAAAATTTCAAACTAATTAATGCAGATATTAAAAATATCACAAATTTAGCTTTAGCTTTGATTTTTGATTTTAATTTAGAAAACAAAGCTAGCGAGTTTTTAGCTAAATTTTCTCAAGTAAAATTAAATAATCTTAAAAAAATTCACACTCAAAGCTCTTTATATACGAGTTCTCTTGGTAGGATTATTGATGCTTTTGGCGCTTTTGCTTTTGATATACAAAAGCTTGATTATGAAGCACAAATTGGACTTTTGATGGAAAAATACCATGATAAAAATCTTGATTATAGTTACAAATTTGATATCCAAGAAAAAGAAATTTGCTTTAAAAATGCTTTTTTACAAGCTTTAGAAGATAAAGATAAGGTTAAAATTAGCACAGGTTTGCTTAATGGCATTGCAAATTTAATTATAGAATATTCAAAAGATTTTAAAGAAGAAGTGCTTTTGTGTGGTGGGGTATTTCAAAATAAAACCTTACTTGAAATTTTAGATCGAAAAAAATTCACTTATAAAACTTCTTTACAATTTCCTTGCAATGATAGCTCTATTGCGCTTGGGCAGCTTGTGCATTATTTATCTTTAAAAACTTAATAAAACTCATATTTTTTTAATACTTTTTTATATACAATAAAATAAAAATATAAAGGAAAGATTATGTGTAAAGATTGTGGCTGTTCTATTAATGGACATGAACATCATCATGATCACCATCATGAAAATCCAGCTTTAAAAGATGAAAAAACTATTAATGTTATTAGTAAAATTTTATCAAAAAATGATCATCAAGCAGCTCATAATAGAGAGCATTTTAATGAGTATAATACTCTTTGTATTAATCTAATGAGTTCTCCAGGAAGCGGTAAAACAACACTTTTAGAAGAAACTATAAAAACTTTAAAAGATGATTTAAAAATAGCCGTGGTTGAAGGGGATTTAGAAACTAATAATGATGCAAATCGCATTATCAAAGCAGGAGGCTTAGCTCATCAAATCACCACAGGACAAACTTGCCATTTAGATGCCTTTATGGTGCATGAAGCTTTACATCATTTCAAACTTAGTGAGCTTGATATAGTATTTGTTGAAAATGTGGGAAATTTAGTATGTCCTGCAAGTTATGATTTAGGCGAGCATTTAAATGTAGTTTTACTTTCAGTAACAGAAGGTAGCGATAAGGTAGAAAAATATCCAGTGATGTTTAGAAAGGCTGATTTATTAGTCATTACTAAAGCCGATTTAGCTCAGCATTTTGACTTTGATTTTAAAGCAGCTTCTATGGCTGCTAAAAGGCTAAATCCTAAAATAGATATTATGATTTTAGATAGCAAAACAAAAACAGGGTTTGATCTTTGGATAAATTATCTAAAAATGAAAAAGGAGTTTAACTAATGTGTCTTTCTATACCTTCTAAAATTTTAGAAATTGATGAGCTAAATTCAGCCATAGTAGAAACTTTAGGGGTTAAAAGAAGGGTGAGTTTAGACTTGATAAGCGAGCCTTTAAAGGTAGGCGATTATGTGCTTATACATGTGGGTTTTGCTATGGAAAAAATCGACACTCAAGCTGCACAAGAGAGTTTAAAAATTTATACAGATATAGCAGAGAAAATGCAAAATGGGCAAATCGATGAAAATGAAGGCGATATGGGGCTAAAAAATGGATTTAATTAATGATTTTAGAGATAAAGAAAGAATTTTAGCCCTAAAAGAACTTATTGCTTCTAAAATTACTAAGCCTATTAATATCATGGAAATTTGCGGTGGACATACGCATAGTATTATGAAATTTGGTTTGCCTGATTTATTACCAAAAGAAATTAATTTTGTTCATGGCCCAGGCTGTCCCGTGTGTGTTATGCCAAGAGAGCGTATTGATGTGGCTTTAAAGCTTGCAAGTATGCCAAATACTATCTTTTGTGTATTAGGCGATATGCTTAAAGTGCCAGGAAGTTATGAAAGCTTAATTGATCTTAGAGCCAAAGGAGCTGATATTAGAGCACTTTATACACCTTTGGATGTGATAGATATAGCCATAAAAAATCCTGAAAAAAATATAATCTTTTTTGCCATAGGTTTTGAGACAACTACACCTATGAGTGGGGTGATTATAGAAAAAAGTATAGCCTTAAATTTAAAAAATTTATTTTTTCATATCAATCATGTATTAGTTCCACCCGCAGTAGAAACTATCATGCAAGATAAAAATGTAATAATTGATGCCTTTTTAGGACCTTCTCATGTAAGTGTTATCACAGGATCAAACATTTATGAACCTATTGCTAAAAAATACAAAACTCCTATAGCAGTGAGTGGTTTTGAGCCAGTTGATATAATGCTTAGTGTGTTAAATATAGTAGAGCAAATGAATGCAAATACTTTTGAAGTTTATAATGAATATCACAGAGTGGTTAGCAAAGAGGGAAATTTAAAAGCTAAGGCTTTAGTGGAAAAATACTTTAAACCTTGTGATTTTGAATTTAGAGGTCTTGGAGTGATTGTAAATGGTGGGCTTTGTTTAAAAGATGAATTTGCGCACTTAGATGTTAGCAAAGTGTTTGATTGTAAAGTGCAAAGTAAAGATGAGAGTAAAGCTTGTATTTGTGGTCAAATTTTAAGAGGCTTAGCTAAGCCTTATGATTGTAAGGTGTTTGCAAAAGCTTGCACTCCAAAAAATCCTATAGGTAGCTGTATGGTTTCTAGTGAAGGAGCTTGTGCGGCTTATTATAAATACTATCAAGATAAGGCATAAAATGAAACAAATTACTCTAGCCCACGGTGGTGGTGGCGAAGAAATGAATGCTTTGATAAATGAAATTTTTTCTATTTTTGAAAATGATGTTTTAAAAGAAGCAAATGACGCTGCTATTTTAGATGATTTAGCTTTTAGCACCGATTCTTTTGTACTAAATCCTATCTTTTTAAAAGATATAAATATAGGAAAATTAGCAGTTTGCGGTAGCGTAAATGATGTATTAATGGTAGGAGCAAAACCGCTATATTTATCGCTAGCTTTGATTTTAGAAGAGGGTTTTGAGATAGAAAAGTTAAAAATTATACTAAAATCTATAAAAGAAGAATGCGATAAAGCGGGAGTAAAACTAGTTTGCGGGGATACTAAAGTTGTTCCTAAAAATAAAGGCGATGAAATATATATTAACACTTCATGTATAGGTAAAAATATACAAAAAATCAATACCAAAGACTTAAAAAGTGGTTGTAGCATCTTAGTTTCAAGGGATATTGGAGCTCATGGTTGTGCAGTTTTGGTTGAAAGAAATAATTTAGAGGCAAATATCCAAAGTGATTGCAAAAGCTTAAAAGATGAAGTTTTAGCGCTTTTAAATGCAGATATTTCTATAAAAGCAATGCGTGATGCTACGCGTGGTGGGCTTAGTGCGGTTTTAAATGAATGGTCTAAATTGAGTAATTTAGAGCTTTTAATATACGAAGAAAAAATTCCAGTTTGTGACGAAGTTTTAGGGGTTTGTGAGCTTTTTGGGTATGAGCCTTATGAACTTGCAAATGAAGGAACTTTTATTATTTGTGTAGATAAAAAAGATGAGCAAAAAGTATTAGAGATTTTAAAACAATTTAATGCTAATGCAGCCATTATAGGTGAAATCACAGCTAATGAAAAAACAAGAGTGGTTTTAGAAAATGCTTATGGAGCAAAACGCATTTTAGAGGCTCCAAAAGGCGAACTTTTGCCAAGAATTTGCTAATGCATGAGTTAAGTATTACAGAATCATTACTAGAGCTTTGCGAAGAATATGCTCAAGGAAAAGTTATTGAAGAAGTGCATGTTAAAATAGGGCGTTTAAGCGGGGTTGAACCTCCACTTTTACAAAGAAGCTTTGAAACTTTTAAAGAAAATAGTCCTTTGTGTAAGAATGCTAAATTTATTATGCATATTCAAGAAGTAGTAGTTGAATGTCAAAAATGCCATTTTAGCGGAGTGCTTGAAAATAATATCTTTTGGTGCCCAAAATGCGAAGATAAAGATCTAAAAATCATAGATGGAGAAGAACTTTATCTTATGCAACTTGTTTTAAAAGAAAATGAGGATTTAGAAAATAATGACAAATAAAGAAATTATCTTAGGTGCGGGTTGTTTTTGGTGTACTCAAGCTGTGTTTGATGAAATTAAAGGCGTAGTTTATACAGAAGTAGGTTATAGCGGTGGCAAGCCAAATCCAAGTTATGAAAGCGTGATAAATGGTGATGGGAATATAGAAGTAGCTAAGATAATTTATAATGAAAAACAAATTTCATTAGAAAAAATCTTAGAAATTTTTCTCAAAATGCATGATCCAACAAGCCTAGATAAACAAGGTGCTGATGAGGGGATACAATATAGATCAGTTATTTTTTATCAAACTAATGAGGAGCTAAAAATTATTAGCAATTTTTTACAAAAAGTACAAAAATATTACGCTAAAGCTATAGTTACGCAAGTTTTAAAATTAGAAAAATTTTATAAGGCTGAGGATTATCATCAAAAATATTTTAAAAATAATCCCAACCAAGCTTATTGTAGATTTGTCATTACACCAAAGCTAGAAAAACTAGCAAATCATTCCTAGTTTTTCTTTTTAGAAATAGGGCAAACCCCAAGTGGACAAGCTTGTTTTCCACTAAGTACTCTTATAGGACAAACAGCAAAAATACCTGTTAATAAAGGAATCAAACCCAATAATCCCCACCAAGTTGAAAAATAAACTCCTAAAGAAAACGCCACTATGGCTAAAGCTATTCTTAGCACTCTTTCTAATTTACTCATAATTTCTCCTTTTTGTTGATATTATAAATAAATTTTAAAAGTATTTCTGTGATAAAGTTACAAAGAAATTAGTATTATTTTAGATCTTTCAAGTTTGATTTTACCTTCTTTTTCTAATTCTTTTAAAATTCTTGAAACGGCTTCTCTGGCGCTTCCTAAGTGATTAGCTAAAGCTTCATGGGTAATTTTTAAAGTATTGTTGCTAGCATTTTCTTTCAAAAAATCACAAATTCTAGAAGATAAAGGCATAAATAAAGCTTGTTCTAAAACTTTGATTAAGGTATTAAAACGCTTGGTGATTAAACTTAAAACATAATTATTAATTTTTGGGTATTTTTCTTTTAAAATTTGAAAAATTGTTGAGGGGATGATGGCTATACTTGTATTTTGAGTACTTTGTATAAAAACATCATAAGATATGCCATCCATATTACACTCAGAGCAAATAACGCATTCGTCATTTTCTTTAAGGTGAAAAAGTGTTATTTCTTTTGCATTTGGGGTTAAAATAAAAGCTCTAAGCTCACCTTTTAAAATTTTTATAAATCCTAAACATTTATCATTGACCTTAAAGTCTTTTTCAATGTTTATTATTTGTAAGTGCTCTTGTATAAGTTTGAGATCTTGTTTTTCTATTTCAAAACGAGAAAGAAAATTTTCCATGTTTTTAAGTTTTAAAAGCCTATAAAAGGCTTTTAAATTTTAGTGGCAACCACAACCACCACATCCACAACTTTGACCAAAGAAGCTTTCTAAAGCTTGCATATTTGGAAGTTCTGTTACTTCATTTACCAATTCTTTATAAGCAACCACACCATCTTTAACTACAAACACTGCTCTAGCTAAAATTCCCTCAAGTGGACCATCAGCCATTAAAACACCATATTTTTCACCAAATTCTTTAGAAACAAAATCACTTGCAACAGTTAAATTATCTATACCTTCAGTTGAGCAAAAACGACCCATAGCAAATGGTAAATCCATGCTAACTACGATTACTTCTACACCGCTTGCTGCTGCTTTTTTATTAAATTCTCTAGCTTCAGTTGCACATACTGGAGTATCAAGACTTGGTACGCTGATAATAATTTGAGTTTTGCCTTTTGGGGCAATTTCAACACCTGAAAGATCTTTAGCTTTTAAGGTGATATTTGGAGCCATATCGCCAACTTGGATGTTATTTCCTTTTAGATTTACTTTATTTCCTTTGAATAATACACTATTCATTTTTTCTCCTTGAATGATTTTTATTAATCATAATATAAAAAGATTAATAAAGTCTTATTTTTGTTCTTCTTTACACATACCTGCTTCGATTAGAAAACACGAAGGTTGATAATTGCTTTTTTTAATCTTGTCATATTTTGCATAGCTTAAGTATAAAGTATCCTTAGCTCTAGTTACTGCTACATAAAAAAGCCTTCTTTCTTCTTCCAAACTTCCACCCGTGCTCATGAGTTTTTGATTAGGAAATCTTCCTTGTGCAAGATCAATTACAAATACAAGTTCAAACTCAAGCCCCTTGCTAGCATGTATGCTTAAAAGATTAACACCACTACCACTACTCATTTCACTAGCACCAAGAGTAAGAAAATTATAATATTTATAATTATCACTATAATTTTTAGCAAGTTCTTTTAATACAAACATTTTTGCATTGATTTTTTCTAAAATTTCATTTTTTTTATTTAAATCAACATTGGAGTTTTTATTAGTCGCTCTTTTGGTTGCTAAAATATCACAAATTTCTTTAAAATAATCATTTTCTAAGATCAAATTTACAAGCTGGGTTGAAACCTTACACTCGCTTGCATTTTTAATAAAAAGATAAATTTTTTCAAGATTTTTCGCACAAAGCTCGTTGATTTTAGGAAGGCTTAAAATAGGGTGGGTATTAAATTCACTTTCTAAGTTAAACCTTGAAGGCGAGGCTAACTCCTCAATATCATCAAAAAGTCCTAGTTGGTAACTTTGTTTTTTGTATTTTTTTAAACTCACACTACTATCAGGATTTAAAAAACCTTTAATCAAACTAGAATGTCCTAATTTTAATAAAGCGTCAAAAATATCTTTTGCTAAAACCCCACCAACCCCTTTGGTGTATTCAAGTAAATGTATAAAAGCCATGATATCTTTTGGATTAAGCACGATTGCAAGCATAGAGCAAAAGTTTTTAACTTCCAAGCTTTCAAAAAAGCTTCCCCCACCTTTTCTTTTGCTTGCTATACCAAGTTCTCTTAAGGCAACTTCTACTCCATCTGCACTAGAATTGTTTCTAAAAATAACAGCGATTTCATCAAGATTAACCCCGCTTTGTAAGATTATTTTTGCTATAGTAGAGTATTGATCAAATAATTCATTAAAAGTTAGCAAACTTGGCGCTTTAAAATCTCCTTCTCTAGTTACAATTAATTCTTTAGGATATAATCTTTCATTGTTTAAAATAACTTTATTAGCCAGCGCAAGTATATTTTTACTAGAACGATAGTTTTTATTTAAAGTAAAAATATTTGCATCGACAAATCTATCTTTAAAACTTCCTATAATAGAAATATCAGCTCCATTAAAAGCATAAATACTTTGGTCATAATCCCCCACACAAAATAAACTTTTGCTTTTAAAAGCATCAATTAATGAACCTTGTAAAGTATTAGTATCTTGGTACTCATCTACTAAAATCTCATCAAATTCAAAATGATGTGAAACTAAAACATGTTTTAATTTGATCAATAAATCATTAAAATCCACATAATTAAAACGTGCTTTTTCTTCTTCGTATTCTTTTAAAATATCTTCATAAATTTCAGCATAAACAGCTTGTTCATCATAATTTTGACAAAACCAATTATAAAATTCATCTAAATTTGCATTAGTATTTTGAAATAAAGAATACACATCATACAAATAACTTGGCATATAAGGTTTAGTATCACTTAGATGATGAAAAGTGCGTTTTTCAAAAATGGAACGTAAAAGAATTTTAAGCTCACTTGCAGGTTTTAAAATAATATCATGATTTAATTCTTTAAGTAGAGAATAAGCGGTACTATGAAAGGTTCCTGCTGTGATTTTTGAAGTAATGCTTTTATCAAAATACCTACCAAGTCTTTCTATCATTTCTTTACTAGCTTTGTTTGTAAAGGTTAAAAGCATAATTTTTTCAGGCTTTATACCATTTTGAAGCAAAAAGGCTATTCTTGCAACTATGGTTGAAGTTTTACCTGTGCCTGCGCTTGCTATGATTAGATTGTGTCCAAAAGGAGCACTAGCAGCTTTGTATTGTTCTTCATTTAAACGCGATAAGGGCATGAGCTTCCTAGTTTAAAATTATATTTTGTATATCATTAAAATAAAAATGATTGATACCATCTTTATATTCATAATAAAGTGTAAGTTTATGAGAATCTAAAATAGTCTTAACAATATATAATCCAAGTCCAAAACTATCTTTGTTTTTCTTGCCTTGCGTAAAAGCTTGAGTGTAGTATTTCAAGTCTTTATCTAAAGCTTTTCCTTTATTTTTAAAGCAAAGATAATCTTTAGTTATTTCTATGGTAACGCAATTTTCATCAGAGTATTTTGTTGCATTATCTATCATATTTTTCATTGCAGTGGTAAAAAGTTTAAAATCAACATTAACACTAAAGCTTTCTTTGATACTAATTTTTACTTTTTCATCATCACTCATAGCTATATCTTTAGCTTCATCTAAAAGATCTAAGATATTGTATTTTTTTAAATTAATCAAACCAGCACCTGAAGTAATTTGTTCAATGGCTGCAAATTCATTAATCAAAATTTCCAAACGATTAAAAGCACCCACTAATCTTTCTTTATATTTGCTATCTTCAAGCATTTCTAAAGTAATTAAACCTTTAGTAATAGGTGTTTTTAACTCATGCATAATATTTCTTAAGAAAAATTGCCTTGAAGTGTTTAGTTTTTGAATTCTCAAAATAGACTCATAAAAGGCTGTTGCTACTTGAGAAATTTCATCATTGCCTTTACTGACATTTTGAATTTCATTGAGTTTATTTTCGCCAAATTTATCTATTTGTCTTTTTAAAGCTCTAAGTGGTTTTAATTTTCTAATGATAAAAATATATAAAATCAATAAAACCATTACAACTATACTAGCAATAAGCTTAATCACAAAATAACGATAACCTTGATATTCTAAATCTTTGTACAAATAAAGCTTACCATCAAAAATGATTTTTAAATATACATTATCTTCTAAAGTAATGATTTCAACTACACCTGTGCTAGTTTGAGCGCGTGCTATGGTTTCAGCTTTGTAGATGATTTTTCTTATAGAAGATGGGGTTGTTAGTTCTATCATTTTGTAATTTTTTGTTTGCTCATAAAATTCTTTTTCGCTAATTACATGGTTAAAATACAATAATCTTGCATTAGCTATAAAAGAATATTTCGCATTAAGCTCATTAGTGTAATTTTGCTGATCATATTTTATAAGCCATAAAAATGCCAAAATCACACTAACACTAGCAAGCAAAAAAACAAAGGTTATGGTATAAAAAATTGATGATTTATTCATTGAGTTAATTTATACCCTATACCTCTGATTGAATGAATGTATTTTGGAGTTTTAGGATCATCTCCGATTTTTTGTCTGATTCTGCTAATGATTACATCTATACTTTTATTGCTAGAATCTTCACTAATAGAGCTACAATTATACACAAGTTCTTCACGACTCACCACTCCACCTTCTTTTTTAATTAAATAACTCAAAATATCAAATTCAGCATTGGTAAAGCTAATTTCTTGATCTTTCATAGTGATAGTATGTTTATATTTATCATATACAAGATCTTTTTTAACTTGAGCTTGAGCGGTTTTTGTATTTGAAATTCTTCTTAAATGACTTTTAATCCTTGCTTGAAGCTCTTGAGGATTATATGGTTTTGGTAAATAATCATCTGCACCCAAATCAAGCGCAGCAACCTTATCGCTAATATCATGTCTTGCACTTGAAATGATAATAGGTGTATCATATTTTTTACGAATTTCTTCACACACTTCAAGTCCATCAAGTCCAGGCAAGCTTAAATCTAAAATGATTAAATCATAAGGATTTAAAGCAAGTCTTGAAAGACCTATATAAGGTTCATGAGCAATATCTACTTTCATATCAAATTGCTCTAAATATTCAGCTATAATCTCAGCTAATTCTAAATCATCTTCTATCATTAAAATATTTGTCATTTTCTTCCTTTCTTAAAAAAGTAAAGCTCTAACCATACCACCTCTATTAATCCAAATTTTAACATATTCTTTGCCTTTATTTAATTCTAAAGCCTTAGATAATTCTTTAAAATTTGAAACTTCATATTGATCAATACCTATAATAATATCACCTTGCTCAAAGCCTATTTTTTCTGCTTTTGATTTTGGAGTAACTTCAGTGATTAAAATACCACTAATATTTTCAGGTATGCGGTATTGTTGTTTATTTTTAGAATCAAGCTCTACTAATTTTAAACCATCAATATAATCTTTTTCATATTGTAGCGATTTTTCATCTGTTTTTAGTATAAATTTAGCTGTTTTAACTTTATTATCTCTTTCATAAGTTACCTCTATAGCTTGTTTTGGATCAATACTTCCTATATAATTTTTTAAATCCATAGGGCTTTTAATCACAGTTTTATCTACTTTTATAATCAAATCACCTCTTTTTAATCCCGCATTATAAGCTGCTGAGTCTTTTTGAACTTCTGTTATTAAAGCTCCTTCTTGATTAGTATAAGCTTTTTTAATATCTTGAGTTAAAGCTCCTATAACTACACCTAAATATCCTCTTTCTATTTTTCCATGCTCGATAAGTTTTTGTGCAATAGATTTTGCCATATTAGAAGGGATTGCAAAGCCTATACCATTATTTCCTCCACTTCTTGAAAGTATGGCTGAATTTATCCCAACTAGAGCCCCTCTGCTATCTACTAAAGCCCCGCCTGAATTTCCAGGATTAATTGAAGCATCCGTTTGAATGAAATTTTCATATTGATTTAAACCTATATTGTTTTTATTTAAAGCTGAGATAATCCCACTTGTAACACTACTTCCAACACCAAAAGGATTACCTAGAGCAAATACTACATCACCTTCTAATAATTTATCCGAATCAGCAAAAACCACAGCAGGTAGGTTTTTTGCTTCTATTTTTATCACTGCTAAATCTGTTTTAGGATCAGCCCCGATTAATTTAGCTTTATATTCAGTGCTAGAATCAGGTAAATTTACAGTAATTTTTTCAGCATCTTCTATAACATGATTATTTGTTATAATATAACCATCGCTTGAAATAATTACACCAGATCCAAGCGAACTTACTACTTCTTTTTTATTTTTTTTACTTTTTGGAGCTTGTGGAAAATCAAAACCAAAAAATTGTTTAAAATAAGGATCATTGAAAAAATCATCAATCCCAAAGGAATTACTTTGAACGGTTTTAGAAGTTGAAATATTCACAACTGAATTTTTAACTTTTTGTATAGAATCATGATAAGAAAGTATAGTATTTTGATTATCAGTTGGTAAAGATCTTTTTACATTATCATCTGCTTGTTTAAAATCAATACTAGCACTAAAAAGACTAGTTGCTAATGCCAAAGAAAGAACCATAGTTTTTTTCATGTATTATCCTTTGTAAAATCAATTTATGCAAGTATAAAATTTTATTTTTACGCAATTGTAAATAAAACCTTTAGTTTTAAAACTTATAAAACTTGATTGACTAAGACTAAAGTTTATGGTATAATCTTATAAAAAATAAGGAATAAAAAAATGAGTAATAGTTTATATGAAACACTAGGTGTTTCGCAAAATGCTAGCGCAGATGAAATAAAAAAAGCTTATAGAAAATTAGCAAGACAATACCACCCAGATATCAATAAAGAAGCAGGTGCTGAGGAAAAATTTAAAGAAATTAACGCCGCTTATGAAATTTTAAGTGATGAGAAAAAAAGAGCTCAATATGATAGATATGGTGATTCTATGTTTGGTGGGCAAAGTTTTCATGATTTTTCAAGAAATGCAGGCGGAGCTGATATCAATGATATTTTGAATAATATTTTTGGCAGAGGCTTTGGGGGTTTTGGCAGAGGCTTTAGCTCTAGTAATAATTTTAGAAGTGGTTTTGGAGGTTTTGGAGGTTTTGAAGGGGATTTAGACTTACAAGCAAGTGTTAAAATTCCTTTTGAAAAAGGAATTTTAGGTGGTGAACATACTATAAATATCAACAACGAACAAGTTAAAATCAAAATTCCACATGGTATAAAAGATGGCGAAAAGCTACGCATACGAGGTAAGGGAAAAAGCTTTCAAGGACAAAAAGGAGATTTGATTTTAAAGGTAGAGCTTGAAAAAAGCGATGAATATGAAAGAGAAGATGATGATTTATACAAAAAAGTTGAAATTAGCTTAAAAACAGCACTTTTTGGAGATAAAATCAGCGTACATACCCCAAGAAAAGAAGTTAAAATCACCATACCGCCAAATTCTAAAAACAATCAAAAAATCAGACTTAAAGGCTATGGGGTGCAAAATAGAAAAACAGATCTTTATGGAGATATGTATTTAATTTTAAATGTAAAAATACCTGATATTAATAGCCTTGATCCTGAATTTGTAAAAATTTTAGAAGAAAAATTACCTTAAAAGGAGTATGCAATGGAGCATAGTTATGATGAACCGGTGTATCTTATAAGTGTTGTTGCAAAGGTTTTAAGCATACACCCACAAACTCTAAGACAATATGAAAAAGAAGGTTTGGTTGAACCAAGTAGAACCGATGGCAAAATGAGACTTTATTCTCAAAAAGATATAGATAGAATCAAAATGATTTTACGCTTAACAAGAGATCTTGGAGTTAATTTAGCTGGTGTTGATGTGATTTTAAAACTAAAAACAAAAATTGATGAGTTTGAAAATACCATTGAAGAATTAAGATTAGAACTTGATAGAAGAGATAATCCTTCAAAATCAAGAGCAGTAGTAAAACACAGAAGCAATTTTGACTTAATTTTTTTAGAAAAAATAAAATAATAAAACATTACAAAAAAGGTTGGTGAGTGGATGCTTTTATAACTTTATTTTTAACTGCAGTAGCAGTTGCTGTCGTACTTAATGTTATACTTAAAAAATTTGGAATTCCAACCATTATAGGCTATATAGCTACAGGTTTATTTGTGCGTGAATTTTATGGTTTTAGCACGAATGAAATCATTATTCATGTGGCTGAGTTTGGTATAGTTTTTTTAATGTTTACCATAGGACTTGAATTTTCATTTAAGCATCTTTTGGCAATGAAAAAAGAAGTGTTTTTAAATGGAAGTTTGCAAATGCTAACTTGTGGCTTGGTTTGCACTTTACTTGTAACTTATATTTTAGGTATAGCAAACCATATAGCAATGATAGCAGGTTTTGCTCTAGCTTTATCTTCTACAGCAATAGTTTTAAAAATACTTAATGATAGTGGCGATATCAATGAAGAATATGGCCGAAAAGCTTTGGGAATTTTGCTTTTTCAAGATATTGCTGTGATACCACTGCTGTTAATGATTGATATATTTAGCTCTCAAAATGCTGATATTTCAAAGCTTTTATTTACAACCTTAGTCAGTGCTGTGATTTTACTTGTTTTGCTTTATTTTATAGGCAAATACCTTTTTACTTATGTTTTAAAATTTATCATTAAGACTAATGCAAATGAAATTTTCATCGCTACCATACTTTTTACCGTAATAGGGGCAAGCTTTTTAGCGCATTCTTTTGGTTTTTCATATTCACTTGGAGCATTCATAGCTGGAGCTTTGATAGCTGAAACTAAGTATAAACACAAAATAGAAGCAGACTTGGTTCCTTTTAGGGATTTGCTTTTAGGATTTTTCTTTATCAGTGTTGGCTTGCAAATTGATTTTCATATAGTTTTTGAAAATTGGTTTTTGATTTTTGTTTTTGTAAGTTTGGTGTTATTAATAAAATTTGTAGTAATTTATGGTCTTTTAATCCTTTATACGAGAAAAAGAGTAGCTTTAAAAACTGCTTTGAGTATTTCTCAAATTGGAGAATTTGCTTTAGCGGTATTTTCACTAATGCAAGTAAATTCACTTATAGATGAAAAAACAGCACAAATTTTTATTATAGTTTCTATCATCACTATGGTTGCAACACCTTTTATTTTAAATAATCTTAGAAAAATAGCCAACGCAGCCGAAGGTGAGCAAAATGATATGGCTAAATTTTATCTATGTGATCAAAAAATGAAAGATCATTTTATCATTTTTGGTTATACAAGATTAGGTCAAGAAGTGGTGCAAAAGATCAAAAAAACAGGTATTCCATATCTAGTTTTAGAAAGTGATTTAAATTTAGTTGAACTTGGGCGTAGCAGAAATGAGAATGTTTTTTTTGCTAGTGTAGCGCAAGTAGAAACATTAAAAGTAGCTAATATAGAAGAATGCTCAGTTGCTATTATAACCATAAGCAATGAAGCTAAACTTGATATGCTCTATCAAGTGCTTTCTAATTTCAATAAACCCATACAAACGGTTTTAAAAACAAGTGGTACAGGTGCTAAGATCATTTTCCCACACACTGATAAACATTTACACATTGTAGATGCTGAAGCTTCAATAGCTAGAAATTTAGTACAAGAAGCATTACAATGTAGAATCAATACAAGTGCAGTAGAATGAAAAATGATGAAAAAGCTTTAAGAGTTAAATATGTAAGAGCTTTGGAAAAATTTACCAACTCTGCTGTGAATGCTTTAAAAAGGGAAGATTTTGATTTAACACTTTTTAGAGAAAGAATGCAAAAAAATGCTAAAATCTTTGAAAAAGTTCAAGCGGTGTTTTTAGATTCTACTTATACTAAAGCTTTAGAGCTTTTTGTAAATGAGTGTTTAGATGAGAGTTTGGATCAAAAAACCTTAACTTCAAAAGCTAATGCTTTGTATAAGCTAAAAAATAATCAAAGTTATAAAAAAGACAAACATAAAATTAAATTTAAGGATGAATATTGATAAATGTAATTTTTGATATGGATGGCACGCTTATAGATAGTGCTAATGCTATAGTATGTGCGGTAAATGAAATAAGAGCGGATTTAAATTTAGAACCTTTAAAAAGAGAGTTTATTTTAGATACTATCAATACTCCTGGGCAAAATTATGCTAAGATTTTTTATGGGGTTGATACTTACTCGCATACTAGCTTTAAAGAAGGTTATGAGAAATATTTTATTAAGCATTATGATCAAAGTGTGGTGCTTTTTGATGGTGTGCTTGAGGTTTTGGAATTTTGTAAAAAAAACGATTGTTATCTGGCTATAGCTACTAATGCACCTCAAGAAAGCTTGGTGCCTATTTTAAAAAAACAAAACATTCTTTCATATTTTGATAAAATACTAGGTGTTAGTTATGGTATAGAAGCTAAGCCTGATCCTATGATGCTAAGATTAATCGCAGATGAAGCAAAATATGAAAAAAGTATTTTTGTAGGTGATAGTTTAAAAGACAGACTTTGTGCTAAAAATGCTAAGATGGATTATATACATATTTCTTGGCAAAAAGAAACTAAAGATTTAGATGAAGTTAACGATAAAACTACTTTAATAGAAAAAATTCAAACTCACATGAAAGGTTAAAAAATGGATATTTTTGATGAAATGTTTGCAAAAAGCCCTAAAGAAAAATTTATTGAAACAATAAAATATGCAAATTTAGGTGCATTGGAAAATGTTTTAGAAAAATTATTAGCCGATCATATCGCTATGATAGAGCTTTTAGAAAAAAATAATTTAAACGAAAGCGATGTAGCGCAATTTCAAATGGAAAATTCACTCTTAATAGATGAGAGAAAAAATGATTTTTACATAGGCTTAAGTGCTGAAATTTTAGGGCATGAGGGTTGATTTTGCGTTTACTTTTATCTTTATTTTTGATGTTTAATTTTTTAAAAGCTGAAGTATTTTTTGATTATACTTATAAATTTACCCTGAGTAAAGATGAAAAAGCAAGTGTAAAAATAAAAGAAATTGACTATCCTGATGAGATTTATTATTTTGACTTCTCATGGACTTTATTTGATCAAACTAATATCATTGTTCATTCAAAGTATAAAAAATACCCTAGACAATTTGTGATGTCTTTAAGAAGAAATTTAAACTGGGTTGATCAAACCTTAGTGCCTGATTATAAAAATCCTCATATAGATAGAGCAAGATTGATACTTGAATTTAGTGATTTTAAAAAAGGTGAGGCTATTTTTACTGTGTATATAGAAGATAGAGATAAGAAATTAGAAGTAGAATTTTTAGACCCTAGAAAAGCCACTCTTAATCAAAACTAAAGTAAAATTTAATAAAATATAATTATAAGAAAACTAAGGAAAGCATAGTGCAAAAGATCGATCAGTATATGCATGAATTTTTATCTGAATTAAATTATGAGCCTATTTTAACCATGAGTTCAAAACTTCAAGGTGGTAAAAAATTACGCTCAAAACTACTTTTAAAAATAGCTGGGGAAAGTGATATTAGCTATAAAATCTGTGCTATTATAGAGTTAATTCATGCTGCAAGCTTATTGCACGATGATGTGATTGATGAAGCAAAATTAAGAAGAGGTGTAAAGTCTATCAATGCACAATTTGGAGCTAAAAATGCCATCATGCTTGGAGATATTTTATACTCAAAAGCCTTCTATGAACTTTCTTTGATTGATTTAAAATTAGCAAAAATTATCTCTAATGCTGTTGTAATGCTTTCTGTTGGTGAATTAATGGATGTAAATTTAAGCGAAACTTTCAATACTGATAAAAATGCTTATTTACAAATGATATATAATAAAACAGCCATTTTAATCGAAGCTAGCGCAAGGTGTGGAGCAATACTTGCTAATTTAAATGAAGATGATTTTGCAGAATATGGTAAAAATTTAGGTTTAGCTTTTCAAATTGTAGATGATATTTTAGATATCAAAGGTGATGAGCAAACTTTAGGTAAACCTGCTATGAATGATTTTAAAGAAGGTAAAACCACTCTTGCTTATATGTATTTACACGAAAAATTAAATCCACAAGATCAAGAAATACTTAAGTCTTACCACAAGAAAGATTTAAGTGTGAATGAGTTTGCTTGGATTAAAAATAAAATGCAAGAGCATGAAATTTTTGATCAAGTTGGCCAAGAACTAAACACTTATGCAAATAACGCACTAAAAGCTATAAAAAAATACAATATAAAAGATTTAGAAGATATTATCAAAAGCATGATAGAAAGGGAATTTTAATGCATTATTACTGCATCAGTTTTACACATAAAAATACAGATATTGCTACTAGAGAAAAACTTTCCTTTTCTAATGAAGACAAAAAAAGAGAATTACTAAAGCTAATCCATACTAATAATAAAATTTTAGAAAGCTTAGTGCTTAGTACTTGCAATAGGGTTGAAATTTTTCTTTTTGTTGGGGATGTTGAAAGCATTAATGAGCATATTTTAAAAACACTTAGTTTGCTTTGTGGAGTTGATAGAGAAAATTTAAGCATCAAGGCTGATTTTTACGAAGATAGCGGAGCCATTCATCATTTATTTTCTGTGGCAAGTTCGCTTGATAGCTTGGTTATTGGTGAAACACAAATTGCTGGACAATTAAAAGATGCTTATAAATTTGCCCTGCAAGAGCAAAGATGTGGTGTGCATATAACTAGAGCAGTGCATTATGCTTTTAAATGTGCGGCAAATGTTAGAAATCAAACTGAAATTTCTAAAAATCCTATTTCGGTTGCTTCAGTGGCGGTGGCAAAAGCTAAAGAACTTGTAAATTTAGAAAATAAAACTGCTGTTGTAGTAGGTGCAGGGGAAATGAGCGAACTAGCCTGTAAGCATTTGCTAAATGCCAAGGCTAAAGTATTGATATTAAATAGAGATATACAAAATGCCCAAAAGCTTTGCGAGGATTTAGGTGAAAATGCAAGCTATGAGAGTATTGCAAATTTAAAAGAAGTACTAAATCAATATGAGATATTTTTTAGCGCCACAAACGCTCCACATGCTATCATAACCAATGATTTATTAGAAGAAAAAGATTATAAAAGATATTTTTTTGATATAGCAGTGCCTAGGGATATTGATGTAAAAGCAAATGAAAAAAATATAGTTTATGCTGTTGATGATTTAGAAGAAGTTGTAAGAAAAAATTTAACTCTAAGAGAACACCAAGCCCAAATTGCTTATTCCATAGTAGGTACTATGACAAATGAGTTTTTTCAACATCTAAGCAAACTAGCAACCTTGCCTTTAGTTAAGCAATTACGCTTACAAGCTGATGAAATCGCTAAAGAACAATTACAAAAGGCTATAGATAAAGGATATTTAAAGCACTCAAACCATGAAGAAGCAAGAAAGCTTATAAGACAAGTAATGAATGCATTTTTACATCATCCTAGCGTAAATTTAAAAAAACTAAGCGGAACTATGCAAAATGATTCAGTAATTAATGCTATGCGTTATGTGTTTGATTTAAAAAATGAAAATATGGAAGGTTTAAACCTTTATAAATGTGAATTTAATTTGGAGAATAATCATGAAATTTAGTAAATTTTATGCCATAAGCACAAAAGAAAATCCAAAAGATGCTACTTTACCAAGTCATATATTTTTAGTTAAAGGTGCCTTTGTAGAACAAATTGGAAGTGGTTTGTATAATTTTTTACCTTTAGGAAAAAGAGTTTTAGATAAGATTAAAAATATCATCAAAGAAGAAATGGATAAAGCAGGGGCTTTAGAAGTAAATTTAAGTTTTAATACCCCAGCTGAACTTTGGAAAGAAAGTGGGAGATTTAATGTTTTTGGTAAAGAGCTTTTACGCTTTAAAGATAGAAAAGAAAATGATTTTGTTTTAGGGCCAACCCATGAAGAAGCTATGGTAGCTTTAGTAAGAAATAAAATAAATTCTTACAAACAACTTCCTTTGCATTTGTATCAAATAGGACTTAAATTTAGAGATGAAGCTAGGCCTAGATTTGGACTTTTAAGATGTAGGGAATTTTTAATGAAAGATGGCTATAGCTTTCATGCTAGCGAAGCTGATTTAGACAAAGAATTTAATCTTATGCATGAAACTTATAGTAAAATTCTTACAAGATTAGGGCTTGAATTTAGAGCTGTTGAAGCTGATAGCGGGGCTATTGGTGGAAGCGGTTCAAAAGAATTTATGGTTTTGGCTAAAAATGGCGAGGATGATATATTATTATGTGAACATTGTGATTATGCTGCAAATATTGAAGCAGCAAAAAGAGCTAAAAAAAGTTGTGAAGATGAAAGGCCAGAGGCTGATTTTGCTACACAATTTCACACTCCAAATGTAAAAACTATAGAAGAATTAGCGGAATTTTTTAAAATTAACCCTTACTATACTATTAAAGCTATTGCTAAAAAAGCTATTTATGAAAATGAAGAAAAAATTATAGTATTTTTTATACGCGGTGATGATGAATTACAAGAAGTTAAAGCACTAAATGCAGCAAATGCACTAGAATTAGTTGATGTAAGTGAAGAAGAATTAGAAAAAGCGGGTTTAGTGCCAGGGTTTATCGGCTTTGTAGGATTAAATGGCGTTGATTTTTATATTGATCATGAGCTTGAAAATGAAACAAATATGATTATTGGTGCAAATAAAAAAGATTATCATTTAGTCGGAATCAATGTTGTAAATTTAAATAAAGAACGCTTTAAAGATCTTGTAGCAGTTAAAGAACATGATCTTTGTCCAAAATGTCAGCACAAGCTTAAGCAAAGCAAGGGTATTGAAGTAGGCCATATTTTTAAACTTGGAAATAAATACTCAAAAGCAATGAATGCAAGCTATTTAGATGAAAATGGTAAAGCTCAATTTTTCACTATGGGTTGTTATGGTATGGGAGTGAGCCGTTTAGTAGCTGTTGCTATAGAAGCAAGCCATGATGAAAAAGGTTGTATTTGGAATAAAACTCTAGCTCCTTTTGTTTTAGATATTATCGTTTCTAATATAAAAGATACAAAAGCTATGGAATTTGCTGAACAAATTTACACTCATTTTAGTGATAAAGAGATTTTATTTGATGATAGAAATGAGCGTTTTGGTGTAAAGATTAATGATTTTGAATTAATGGGCTTTCCTTATGCTTTAGTTATAGGTAAGGGCTTAGAAAATGATGAAGTAGAGTTGATCCATAGAAATACCTTAGAAAAACAAGTTTTGAAAACCCAAGAAGTAATTTCACACTTAAAGAAAATTCTATGATGGTAAAAACAAATTTAAGTGCATTTTTGATTTTAGAATTAATCGCCAGTATTTTATTTATAACCTTTTTTGGTTTTTTAAATTTTTTTATGATAGTTTTTGCAAGTATGTTTTTAGGTGTAATGTTTTTAGCAAAGACTTGGACAAATCTCATCACTATGCAAAATACCAATACAAATTTATTTGGTATGGTTAAATTATTTTCTTTAACCATAGTAGGAATTTTGCTTTTAATACCAGGAATTTTAAGTACATTTTTAGGAATTTTACTCTTATTTTTCATGATGATATTAAAATTATTTACAAAACAAAAAAGAAAATATCATCAAACGAACAACGAAGAAGAAATCATAGATGTAGAAATCATACAGGAGCATAAAAAATGCAATTAATCATCGCAACAAGAAAAAGCCAACTTGCATTATGGCAAAGCGAATATATAAAAAATAAATTATCACAGACACATCCTGAATTAGAAATTTCTTTAGAGGGTTTTAAAACTAAAGGTGATGTTTTACTTGATTCACCTTTGGCTAAAATAGGCGGAAAAGGACTTTTTACAAAAGAACTTGAAGAAAGTATGTTAAGAGGCGATTCGCATTTAGCTGTGCATAGCTTAAAAGATGTGCCGAGCTTCTTTCCTGATGGCTTAGTTTTAGCTGCTATTTCAAAAAGAGAAGTGGTAAATGATGCTTTTTTAAGTGAGTATTATGAGAGCTTAAATGCTCTTCCAAAAGGTGCAAAAGTAGGCACTACAAGTCTTAGAAGAAGAATGCAACTTTTAGCGTTAAGGCCTGATTTAAACATCATTTCTCTAAGAGGTAATATCAACTCGCGCTTAGAAAAACTTAAAGCTAAAGAATTTGACGCTATTATTTTGGCTTTAGCTGGTATTAAACGCTTAGGTTTAGATAAAGAAATAAAATACATTAGAGCTTTTGAACTTGATGAGATGATACCCGCAGCTTCCCAAGGAGCTTTAGGTATAGAAAGCATTGATGATAAACAAATTTTAAAATACCTTGAATGTTTAAATGATGAAAATGCCTTTATAGAAACCCATATAGAAAGAGATTTTATAAAAACTCTAGAAGGTGGCTGCCAAGTACCTATAGGTATTAATGCAAAAATCATTGATGAAAAAATAGAGATTCGCGCCATAGTAGGCTTACCTGATGCAAGTAAAATTCTCAAAGAAAAAAGAATGATTAATAAGCAAGATTACGCAAAAGCGGGCGAGCTTTTAGCTAAAGAAATGATAGCAAAAGGTGCAAAAGAAATTTTAAAAGAAGCAGAGAGTATGATATAAATGCAAAAATTCGTAGAGCTTTTAGAAAAAAATAATTTATTAAAAACCATTCATGAACCCGTTGATGTTGATCTTGAAATGGCACATTTAGCTTATATAGAAGTTAAAAAAGAAGACTCAAAAGCCTTACTTTTTACTAATGCAGTAAAAAATGGTAAAAAATACGATTATCCTGTTCTTTTAAATACTTTTTGTAATGAAAAAGCTTTAAAATTAGCATTTGAAAAAGACTATGAAGATGTAGCTAAAGAAATTAGATCTTTACTTAAAATGCATATACCACAAAGCTTTGGTGCAAAATTAAATTTTTTCAAAACCTTGCTTGATTTAAAAAATATCCCACCAAAACGCATTAAAAAAGATGGAGAATTCAACTATAAAAGCTTAAATTCATTATATGATATGCCTATTTTAAAAACTTGGGAAAAAGACGCTGCGCCTTTTATCACCATGGGGCAAGTTTATACTCAAAGTATAGATGGAAAGCAAAATAATCTTGGAATGTATCGTTTACAAGTGGTTGATAAAAAAACCTTGCTTATGCATTGGCAAATTCACAAAGATGCGAGCCATTTTTTCCATGAGTATAAAAAAGCAAATCAAAAAATGCCAGTAAGCATAGCCATAGGTGGAGATCCTTTATATATTTGGTGTGCTCAAGCACCTTTGCCAAAAGGAATTTTTGAACTTTTACTTTATGGTTTTATCAAGAAAAAACCTGCCATTTTGGCAAAATGCAAAAGTAACCATCTTTATGTACCTTATGATAGTGACTTTATAATTGAGGGCTTTGTAGATCCAAATGAATTCGCACCTGAGGGACCTTTTGGAGACCATACAGGTTTTTATACTCCGGTTGAGCTTTGTCCTATTTTAAAAGTAGAAAAAATCTTTGCTAAAAAAAATGCGATTTATCAAGCTACTGTTGTAGGAAAACCACCTTTAGAAGATAAATACATGGGGCTTGGAACAGAAAGAGTTTTTTTGCCTTTACTTCAGACAAATGCTCCTGATTTGATAGATTATAACATGCCTGAAAATGGAGTTTTTCATAATCTAATCTTGGCCAAAATAGAAGCAAAATACCCAGCTCATGCAAAACAAGTCATGCATACTTTTTGGGGAGTAGGGCAAATGAGTTTTGTAAAACATACTATTTTTGTTGATGAAAATGCGCCTTGTTTGAAAGATTATGACAAACTCATACCTTATATACTCAATCGCTTTGATGAAGAAAAATTACTTATTAGCGAAGGAATTTGCGATCAACTCGACCATGCTTCAAGCACTTATTGTTATGGTGGTAAAGCAGGGCTTGATGCATGTGGTGATGAGAAAAAAGTTGAACTTGAAATTCTAAGCGATGAGGCTTTACTTTCATTTTTTAAAGAAAGAGATCAAAGTATTTTAAAATTAAAGCAATTTTACACTCAAACCTTTGCTCCAGTTTGCGTGATTTTGATAGATAAAAAAGAAAAAATTGTTCAGGTTTTTGAAAAATTACAAACCTGTAAAAAGCATTTTAGAATTTTAGTTTTTTTAGATACAGATGCTATTTTAGAAAATCCTTATATGCTAATTTGGCGTGTGGTAAATAATATAGATGCAAAAAGAGATATATTTATCAAAAAAGATTGCATTGCGATTGATGCAACAAATAAAGGATCATTAGAAGATTATCATAAAGAATGGCCTTTAATGACAAATTGCTCTAAAGAAGTCATAGATAGACTTATTACAAGAAATTTACTTCCAAATGATGAAAAATTATTCAAAAAGTTTGAAATTTTTTAATTTTAAGCTTTTTGAGAACACTTTTTGCTTATTAATAATATAGAGATTTTTAATCTAAATATTAAGTTTTTTAAAATTATGTCGATAGAGTATTTTAAAGTCTTTTAAAAAGGAGTTTAAAATGGACATTGGAAATATTCAAAGGGATGCAAACACAGCACAATTTAATACAAAAAGTACTGGAAAAGTATCTCAAGAAAATCAACAGCAAACTAATTTAAATAATCAAGATGAGAATTTAAATGAAAAATTAAAAAATGCAACAGAAAAACTTAATAATCAAATGGAAACACTAGAAACAAACGTACGTTTTGCATATAATGATAAAATCAATGAAATGTATGTTAGTGTAACCGAAAAAGATACTGGTAGGTTAATACGCAAAATTCCTAGCGAGGAAGTTATGAAGCTAATAGAACATTTTCAAGGTGTTATTGGCACTATTTTTGATAAGGAGAGTTAATTATGGCAGTAGGTAGTTTAGGAAGTTTAGGAATAGGCTCAGGAGTTTTAACAAGCGATACATTAAACAAGCTAAAAGAAGCAGAAATGAATGCACATTTAGGTCTTTATAACTCACAGCTTGAAACTAATACTTCAAGACAAAAAGACCTAGCAGAACTTGAAGCTAAGCTACTTGCGTTTCAAACAGCCGTAAATAGCTTAGGTGATGCTTCACAATTTAACAAGAAAAAAGTATCACCTAGCGTAAGTGGAGATAGTGCTGCTGCAAGCCTAGTAGTAGGATCTTTATCTAATCTTACAAACATGAAAGTTATTGTTGATCAACTTGCACAAAAAGACGTATATCAAAGTAATGGATTTAAAGATAAGACTGCTACTGTAATGGGTAGTTTAGGTATAAAAGGCACAGATGGCAAAACTTCTTTTACTATTACCCAAGATGGAAAAGATTATAAAATCGATATTGATGAAAGCACTACTGTATCTCAGCTTGCAGAAAAAATAAATGCCGCAACAGGTGGAAAAGTAGAAGCTAAAATAGTCAATACAGGAGATAGAGATAATCCATACCGCTTAGTAGTACAAAGCACTGAAACAGGAACTAAAAATAATATTTCTTTTTCAGGTGATGAAGATCTATTAAATGCTATGGGTTGGGGACTTGATAAAGATAGCATTAGCGCTGGTGGTTTGTATGGTTTTAGACCAACAGGTGCTGGAGATACTGATAAAGATAAAATAACCGGAAGTATGAGTGGAAATACCACAGATAAACTACTTAACTCAGGAGAAAAAACATCTTTAACTTTTGTTATTAAAAACGGTGAAAGATATGATAGATTTACTATTGATATAAATGATCAAACAACCTATGAAAGTTTAGCAGAGGACTTAAAAAAACAAACCAATGGAAAAGTTGAATTAAGCTTTGGTGCAGATGGTAAAACTCCAACTTTTAGAGCTACCAATGGTGGACAATTAAGCGTATTTGATGGTGGTTATGCAACTGATGCTGAAGGCAATATAGATCAAGCTAATTATGCTAGAGATAGCAAAGCTACTTCATTATTGAAAGATAAATTTGGTATTGAATTAGATACAAGTACACCGCAAGGTTATAATGTAAAAGCAGATAATGAAAACCATATCCAAAAAGGCATGGACGCTATCTTTAGTGTAGATGGTGTTAAAATGACAAGACCAACTAATACTATCACTGATATAGCTCCAGATGTTACCTTAGAGTTAAAACAAAAAGGAGAGATAACTTTTAACGTTTCTCAAGACACTGAAGCACTTGCGCAATCTTTAGAAAGTTTAGCTACTGCTTATAATGATTTAATGATAAATCTTAACGCAGCAACAAAGTACGATCCTGATGCAGGTACAAAAGGAAATTTCGTAGGTGTTAGCGAAATTTATAATATAAAATCTGAAATAAACAATATTTTACTTCAAACTATAACAGTAGATGGAACTGTTACAGTTGGTGATAGTGAAAGTTCAGAAGGGATTGAAGTTTCCTCTAAAGTAAGTTTATCTTTGGCTGATTATGGCTTAACGTTAAATGATGGTGTTTTATCTTTTGATTCAGGAAAATTTAACTCTAAATTTAGCGAAGATCCTGAATTAGCTGAAAAATTTTTCGTAGGAAGTAATGGTTTTGAAGATATTGATTTAGCTGGTGATAGAGTAAGTAATCTTGGCAGTGAAAATATAGAATTTAAAGAAGGTAGTTTTACTATCACTTATAATGATACAACCATAGATTTAAGCAAAACTCCAAATGGAGATCCTTTTGTATTAACAGGTGCAGATGATATTGAAAAAGCTAAAAATTTGGTTGATCATATAAATAGTTTTGGCTTAGAAGGTTTAGAGGCTAGCTTTGAAATCATTAACCAAGGTAATCAAAATCAACAAATTCAATTTAAAATCAAAGGAACTTCAGGTAGTAACTTAGAAATTCAAGGTGATAATGAATTTTTGAAAAAATTTGGTTTAAGTTCTAGAACCTTATATTCAGTTTATAAAGAAGAAACTGGAACTTTTGGTATGCTAAAAAATACCATGGGTGAAATAATGAGTTCTGAAGGTTCATTTGGAGGTTACAAAGAATCTTTAACAAAAGAATCAAAAAATCTAAATGAAACCATAGAAAGCACCAAAGCTTCCATAGAAAGTAGATATGATACAATGTGGTCAAGATGGGCAGCATATGATGGTATCATTGCAAAACTAAATAACCAAGCAAGTGTTATTGCAAATATGATTAATGCAGCAAATAATCAAAATTCTTAAAATAAAGAAAGGGTTTAAATGCTAAATAGTGCAGTTTATAGCGCATATTCACAAAATCAAACTGGTGTAGAATCCCAAGAGAAACTTATAGAAATGCTATATAGTGGGATTTTACGCTTTTCAAGTAGGATAAAAATAGCTATACAAAATGAAAATATAGAAGAAAGAGTGTATTATGTAAAAAGAGCTAGTGCTATTTTTATTGAATTGTTAAATTGTCTTGATTATGACAAGGGCGGCGAAGTAGCACATTATTTAAGTGGCTTATACACTAGAGAATTACAACTTCTTTCTTTAGCAAACATAGAAAACAATGAAGCAAGAGTGGATGAAGTAATAAATGTAGTAAAAGGCTTATTGGAAGCTTGGAGAGAAGTACACCAAAAATGAGTGAAAAAAAATGGATTGATGAGTTTAAACTAGCTGTTTATACTGAAGATGTAGAAAAAATAGTTAAACTTATGGAAAAACCGGATTATAAAGATTGCCCCAATGAGGCTTTAGCGCTAACTAATGAAGCGATAGCTTTTATGAAAAAAAAGCAAGATGAAATAGCTGTTAATTTACAAAAACTCAAAAAAGCTTCTGCTTACATAAAGTAAAACATGGCTATAAGCCGAGTTCTGTCAAGAACGATCATTTATCTAGACTTGTTTTTACAAACAAGTTCAAGCGAAGGGTTATATTATAAGACAAAAACCACCCCTTCTTGCTGCAGATTGGGTTTACATAGCTAGCTTTGTTACCAAAGCTACTGGTAGGCTCTTACTCTACCGTTTCACCTTTTCCATATAAAATATGGTAGTTTTCTTTCTGTTGCACTTTCCCTTAGGTTGCCCTAGCCATCCATTAGATGGAATCTTTGTCTTATTGCAGCTCGGACTTTCCTCTTCAAAAAGAAGCGATCGCTTGCCATGTTTAGACAAATTCTACCAAAAAAATTATTTTTATACCAGAGCAAAAACAAGATTTAATGTAATTTTTAATTTATTTTCATATTTTACAAGTTCTAAATTTTTAACTTTTATATAAGGATCTAATTTTTGCAAAAACTGCGTTAAAAAAATAAAATCGCCAACAAAACTTAATCTTAATTCATAATAAGCAAAATATTCATCTTGACTTTTGTAACTTTGAATTTGCAAAGATTGAATTCCATTAAGATTCTTTTCTATATCCTTTAGGATACTTTGATAATCTTTATTTATGCTTAAAAACGAGCGATCATTATAAGATATATTTTCATCTTCTTTTAAATCAGAAATCACTTCTTGTTTTTGCTCGTATTTTGTTTGTAAATTATATAGTTCATCTTTTGACAACTTCATTTGTTTTTCAAAATAGTCAAAAACACCCATATAAACCATGAAAAAACCAAAAACAAAAACAACTATCAAAGACAATATAAATTCACGCTCAGATAACTTAGCAAAGATATTTTCTAAATTTTTATAAAGATTTTTCAAAAACAAGAGTGATTTTTCCATTATTAACTTCTTTATTTTTTAATACAAAATGATGCTTTTTAAAATCTTCATAAAATTCATAGTCATTTTTAAGCTCTATAATAAAATCATTATTTTTAACATGCAAAGCCTCTATATAAGCTTGATGAGAATTTAAAACTTTTAAAAAATTATAAAAATCTTTATAACAAAGTGTATTTGTATAAAATTTTTGCAACAAATCAACCTTTAACTCATTTTCTTCTTGTAGTTTTTTAAACTCTTGATTTTGCTTTTGATTAATTTTTACCTGTTCTAAAATATCATCTTGTTTTTTTATTAAATTTTCATATTTTGTTTTCTCATTTTCATAAAATGATTTTTGTGTATACAAATACAAAGGATAAGCTAAAGCTAGTAAAACTCCACAAACAAAAGCCAATAAAATCTTAAAACTAAAAGATTTTAAATGATTTATTTTTTCTTTGTTGGTAAAATTAATCTTGACTTGATCGCAATTTTTTAACAATTTTTGATAAAAAATATTACTATTAAATTTATCAAAACTACTAAGATTTTGAGTATCATCTATGCTTATAATGTGCTTATAAGTATTTTTTAATTTTTCTTCATATATTTTATCATAAACATTTAATGGTATAACTTTACAATTTTGAAAATCACATCCTAAATACTCCACTAAAACTATGTATTTTTTCTTAAACAATAATGCAAGATTTTCACTATTTACATCGTTCTTAAAATACACTTCAAAAAGCAGGGGTTCTGGTATTATATAATCAATATCTAAAATATCTTCATACTTGCACAAGAATACATATGCAAAAGATTTATCTTGAAAATACTTTAGCTTATAAGAAAAATCATCTTTAAGACCAAACTCCTCAAAGCTCTTTTTTAAAATTTCATCTTCGCTAATAGGATTTGCAAATTTAATATATAAAAGCTTTTCATAAGCAAGAAAATCTTTTAGAATAGTTTTCTTACTCATCATAAAGTATTTTCTTAAGGTTTTGCTCGTTTTTGTGCCAATTTTTCTCAAGTTGAACGAATAATTTTAGCATTACCTTTTTTTGTGCCAATTTTTCTATTTTCACTCTAGCTTCTTTACCTATACGCTTAATTGTAGCACCATCTTTACCTAATATCATTCCTTTGTGAGAATTGCTATCTGTAATGATAGTGGCATTGATATAATAAATTTGCTCTAGTTCTTTAATTTTTTCTATTTTTACTTCAGTGCTATAAGGAATTTCATCACTTAAATTTTCATATATAGCTTCTAAGATAAAATCTCTATATATGTCCTTTTCGTTTGTTGTAGTAATAAACTCAGGATCAAAATAATACGGGTGTTCAGGCAAATACTTAACCATCTCATCTAAAAGAATTTTTTTATAAAATTTTTGCTTTGCAGAATAGGGGATAATAGCACTAAAATGTGAGCTAAACTGAGAATATTCACTTAATTTTTTAAGCAAAACTTCTTTTTTTACTAAATCAACCTTATTGATTAATACAATATGTGGCACTTTAGGGTTTAAACTTAAAAAATTTTCATAATCTTTAATATCATCATAAATACTAGCTACAAATAAAATCACATCACAATCAGCAATGCTTTTAATCGCCAAATCAATCATAAGCTGATTCATAGCCTTAGAGCTTGCATGCAAACCTGGCGTATCTATAAAAATAAGCTGATGATTTTCATGCATTATGATCGCATTAATCTTTCTTCTTGTAGCGTTTTGCTTATGAGAAACCATAGCAACTTTTTCTTCTAATAAAGAATTTAGGATAGAACTTTTTCCTGCATTAGTTCTACCCACTATGCTTATAAAGCCACTTTTCACAAGATATACCTAGCTAAATCTTTATTTTCTATGATATCTCCAAGCTTAACTTGCACTTTAAAATCATCTATTTTATATACCTTACCTGCGTATTCATCTGCTTCAAAACTAATATCTTCTAAAAGTTTTTCCACTACTGTATGTAAACGTCTTGCACCAATATCTTGCATTTCTTCATTAGCCTTGCTTGCTATTTTTGCTATTTCTCTAATAGCCTCATCTTCAAAAACAAGCTCTACATTTTCAGTTTTTAAAAGCTCAATGTATTGTGTTAGTAATGAATTTTTAGGTCTTGTTAAAATAGCATATAAAGCATCCTCATCTAATGAATCAAGCTCAACTCTTAAAGGAAAACGCCCTTGAAGTTCAGGGATTAAATCACTTGGCTTACTTAGATGAAAAGCACCTGCAGCGATAAATAAAATATGATCAGTTTTTAAAGGTCCAAATTTAGTTTGTATAGTACTACCTTCAACTATAGGAAGCAAATCTCTTTGCACCCCTTCTTTGCTTGGATCTTGGCGGTTTGAATTGGAGCTTGAAACTGCTACTTTATCTATCTCATCGATAAAAATAATCCCTTCGTTTTCTGCTCTTCTTAAAGCCTCGCCTTTAATACTTTCCATATCAAGAATTTTCTCACTTGCTTCTTGAGCTAGAGCTATTCTTGCATCTTTTACCTTCATTTCTTTTTTAACTTTTTTATTACCCACACCAATAACTTTTACTATATCTTGCATAGCACCCATTTCAGGTGGTAAATTTGGATTAGTATCAAACACACTTTGTGAAATTTCAACTTCTATTGTGCTATCATCTAAATCACCAGCTTTTAATTTCACGCGCATTTTTTCTAAAGAATTTTGATATTCTTCTTGTTTTTCTTCACTAACACCCTTTGGTAAAGGCGGTAAAAGTTTTTCTAAAATCTTATTTTCTATAAATTCATTAATCTTTTCTTTGTTTTTTTCTTTTTCTTCATTTTTTACTAAATTTAAAGCAGCATTAGCTAAATCTCTAACCATGCTTTCTACATCACGCCCAACAAAACCAACTTCAGTATATTTACTTGCTTCAACTTTTACAAAAGGAAGTCCCATCATCTTAGCAAGGCGTCTTGCAATCTCTGTTTTACCAACTCCAGTTGATCCTATCATTAAAATATTTTTTGGCATGATATCATCTTGAAGTTCAGGACTAAGCTGCATTCTTCTATAACGATTTCTTAAAGCAATTGCTATGATTTTTTTAGCATTTTTTTGTCCAATTACATAATCATCTAAAAATTTCACAATCTCTTTTGGAGTTAAATTCATTTATCATCCTCAATTACATAAGTTTTAATATTTGTATTAGTATAAATGCAAATTTCACCAGCTATTTGCAAGCTTTCTTTGACTAATTCCTCTTCATCTAAACTTGAGTGTTTAGCTAAAGCTCTTGCAGCAGAAAGTGCATAATTACCCCCACTACCAATAGCTGCTATAGCGCCATCTTCAGGCTCTACTACATCTCCAGTTCCTGAAAGTAAAAATATATGATTTCTATCTAATACTAACATCATTGCTTCAAGTTTTCTTAGGTATTTATCCTTACGCCATTCTTTTGAAAAATCTATTGCAGCCTTTAATAAATCACCCTTAGAACTAGAAAGTAGTTTTTCAAACATATCAAAAAGATTAAAAGCATCAGCAGTGCTTCCTGCAAAGCCTGCTAATACTTTTCCATTGTTTAATTTTCTAATTTTAACTGCATTATTTTTTAAAACAGTATTTCCAAAACTTACTTGTCCATCTCCGCCAATTACAGACTTATTTTTACCTTTATAAGCTAAAATTGTAGTTGCGTGAAACATTATTCTCCTTTAACTTCTAGCTTAAATACAGCATGAATCGCATGGCCTAATTTTGCTGAAATTTCATGCACACCAAGCTCTTTTATAGTATCACATTCTAAGCTTTTTTTATCAAGCTCTATGCCTTTTTGCTCTTTTAGTGCATGAGCGATTTCATCTTTAGTAACCCCACCAAACAAGCTTCCATTAGCTCCTACAGGCTTAGCTATGCAAATAGTGATTTTAGATAATTCCTCTTTTAATTTTTCCAAATTTGCAAGCTCAAATCTTAAATTTTCTGCCTTTTTCTTTTGCTCTGCTTCATATTGTTTTAAAACTTCATGTGTAGCAGCCTTAGCAAAACCTTTAGCAATTAAAAAATTTTGTCCATATCCATCTTTTACTTCTTTAACTTCCCCTGCTTTTCCTAAGCTTTTTACATCTTTAATCAATAATACTTTCATTGTTTTCCTTTTCTAAAATTTTCTTCCATTTTTACCTGCAATGATAAATCTTAAAGCATTTAATCTTATAAAACCTGCTGCATCTTTTTGATCATACACAGCATCTTCTTCAAAAGTACAATAAGCCTCGCTAAATAAACTATCATTCGCACTGTCTCTGCCTATTACCATTACATTACCTTTGTATAATTCAAGTTTAACTTTACCATTAACGTATTTTTGTGACTCATCAATTAAGGCTTGAAGCATTAATCTTTCAGGTGAGAACCAATAGCCATTGTAAATTAAACTTGCATATTTTGGCATTAATTCATCTTTTAAATGTGCTGCTTCTCTATCAAGTGTGATACTTTCAATAGCTCGGTGTGCTTTTAAAAGTATGCTTCCACCTGGAGTTTCATAGCAACCTCTACTTTTCATACCCACATAGCGATTTTCGACAATATCAAGACGACCTATACCATGTTTTGCACCAAGCTCGTTAAGTTTTGCTAAAAGCTGCGCAGGAGTCATTTTTTCTCCATTAATAGCACACAAATCACCTTTACTAAACTCAAGCTCTATCACTTCGCTTTCATTTGGAGTTTCTTTTAAATCTTTCACCCAACGCCACATATCTGCTTCAGGTTTAGCCGCAGGATCTTCAAGCACTAAACCCTCATAAGAAATATGCAATAAATTTGCATCCATAGAATAAGGTGACTTACCTGGCTTTTTAGCTATATCAATACCATGTTTTTGTGCATAAGCTAAGAGTTTTTCACGGCTATTTAAATCCCATTCTCTCCAAGGAGCAATAATGGCTAAATTTGGATTTAGCGCCAAAGCGCCTAATTCAAAACGCACTTGATCATTTCCTTTGCCTGTTGCACCATGGCTAATAGCATCTGCTTTTGTTTTATTTGCTATTTCTACTAAAGCTTTTGCTATCAAAGGTCTTGCTATACTTGTACCTAGTAAATATTCTCCCTCGTAAATAGCATTTGCTCTAAACATAGGAAATACATAATCTTTTACAAATTCATCTTTTAAATCTTGAATAAAAATATTTTCTTCTTTTACACCCAAAGAAAGTGCTTTTTTTCTAGCAGGCTCAAGCTCTTCACCTTGTCCAATATCTGCTGTGAAAGTTACCACTTCACATTTATACTCATCTTGTAACCATTTTAAAATTATACTTGTATCAAGTCCACCAGAATATGCTAAAACCACTTTTTTGATATCTTTTTTCATTGTCTTTCCTCTTTGTAAAAATAATTTTAAAATTTAACGAATTTAGCTTAATATAATGTAAAATATTTAGACATTTTATAACATTTTCTTGTATTTTTTGATAAAATATTTTTATGAGAATAGATAAGTTTTTAAATGTAGTTAATATTACTAAGCGTCGTGCTATCTCAGAGGATATGTGCAAAAGTGGCGTAGTAAGTATAAACAATCAAGTGGTTAAAGCTAGTAAAGAAGTAAAAATTGGCGATGAAATAAGCATTAAATTTATAGAATATACCAATATCTATAAAGTCTTAGATATACCAACAACCAAAAGCATACCAAAAGCTATGCAAGAAAAATATGTGGTAAAAATTCAATGAAAGAAATGATTTTAAGTCAAAATGAGCTTTATAAGCTTTGTGAAATTTTACCTAAAAATGGAGTTATTTTACTTCAAGGGGATTTAGCAAGCGGTAAAACTACTTTGGTGCAAAATTATGCTCAATTTCTTGGAGTAGAAAAAACGCTTAATTCTCCTACATTTTCTATCATGCAAGCATATAATTTTCAACAAGGTAAAATGTATCATTATGATATTTATCAAGAAGGTTTTGATGGACTTTTAAAAAATGGCTTGATTGAAAATTTTTTTGAAGAGGGTTTACATTTGGTAGAGTGGGGTGATGAAAAATTAAAAAAATACTTAGATAAATATCAAATTTTTAATATAATTTTACAAATCATTCCTTATGAAAATAAAAGAAAGTATATAATACATGAGTAAGCTAGAAGCTAGAAATTTAGAAAAAATCATTAAAAAAACTAAAATCATACACGATGTTTCACTAGAAGTACAAAGTGGGGAAGTTGTAGGGCTTTTAGGGCCTAATGGAGCAGGAAAAACTACGAGTTTTTATATGATATGTGGGCTTATTTTGCCAACAAGTGGACAGGTGTTTTTAGACTCACAAGATATCACAAAAGAACCACTTAATAAAAGAGCAAAGCTTGGCATTGGGTATTTACCTCAAGAAAGTAGTGTTTTTAAAGACTTAAGCGTAGAAGAAAATTTACTTTTAGCCGCCCAAGTAATATATAAGGATAAAAATTTATTAGAACAAAAGATAGAGCAAATGTTAGAATTACTTAGCATAGAGCCTATTAGACATAGAAAAGGTATGAGTTTAAGTGGGGGTGAAAGAAGGCGTTGTGAAATCGCAAGATCGCTTATGTGTGATCCTAAATTTTTACTTCTTGATGAACCATTTGCTGGGGTTGATCCTATCGCAGTGAGTGAAATTCAAAGCTTGATTAATGACTTAAAAGCTATGAATATAGGTGTTTTAATCACCGATCATAATGTAAGAGAAACTCTAGTAATTTGCGATAGAGCTTATGTAATTAGAAGTGGAAGGTTGCTAGCTAGTGGCAATGCTAATGAAATTGCGCATAATGAAGATGTTAAAAAATACTATCTTGGAAGTGAGTTTAGACTTGAATAATGCTTAAACAAAAAACCTCTATAACGCAAAAAGCAAAACTATCACAAACCTTAAGATCTTGGCTTCCTATATTGCAAGCTAACATTGAAGATCTAAAAGAAAGCTTAGATGAATTTGCTAAAGAAAATCCTTTTATAGAGATCAAAGAAAACTCAAGTATTACAAACAATCAAAACAAGTATTATCAAGAATATTTTAGTAAAAATACTACCACGCAAATGATTGACGCAAAAAGCTTGGAAGTAAAAAATGTGTATGAACTTTTAAGCGAGCAAATCATACCACCATTTTTTCCTACTAAAAAATCCCAAACCATTGCTGAAAAAATCATAGAATGTTTAAATCATGAAGGTTATTTTGAATATGATGAGGAAATTTTAGGTGAATTTGATCCTTTAGAAGTAGAAAAAATCAGGCAAAGATTTAAATACCTTGATCCCGTTGGAGTAGGGGCAAAAGACAATCAAGAAGCTTTTGTTTTTGCATTAGAGCATTTTGACTTAGATGATGAGCTTTATGAGTTTTGCAAAATGCTAATTTTAAATTTAGAAAATGCAAAAGATTTTATCAAAGATCCTTTGTATAAAAAGGCTATAGCGATAATTAAAAAAATCTCTATTCCGCCTTTTTTAGAGTATTTTGAAGAGAGTATGGAAATCATTCCTGATATATTTATTTATCAAGAAAATGGTGAAATTAAAATTAAAATCAATGATGATTATTACCCTGAAATTGCTTTTGAAGCAGATGGCTTAGATCATGAGTTTTTAAGTGCTTATTTAAAAGATGCTAAAAATTTAATCGATGCATTAGCTATGCGTAAAGCTACCCTTTATAAACTAGGGCTTATGATTATAGAATATCAATATGATTTTTTCATGGGCGGAGATATTAAACCTATGCAGCTTAAAGACTTAGCACAAGATCTTGAAAGAAATGCTTCTACCATCTCAAGGGCAATTGCAAATAAATACTTAAGTTGTGATAGAGGTTTAATACCCTTAAAGTCTTTCTTTACCACCGCAGTTGATGATGGTGAAACTTCTAATGCAACTATTAAAGATTTTCTTAGTAATTTAATTAAAAAAGAAAATCCTAAAAAACCTTTGAGTGATTTAAAAATTCTTGAACTCACTCAAAAAGAATTCCCAAGTGTACAACTAGGGCGTAGGACAATCACTAAATATCGTATGCAACTTGGCATAGGAAGCTCAAGCGAGCGTAAAAAATTATATGAATTAATGTAGGAAAAGATGAATTTAGAAAGTATTTTTGAAAAAACCATAAAACAAAATGTACGTTTAGTAGCAGCTAGCAAGTATGTTCAAGATGAACAAATTCGAGAGCTTTTTAAGCAAGGTGTTGTAGAGTTTGGAGAAAATCAAGTCCAAGCTTTAGCTTTAAAAAAAGAAAAACTTCAAGACTTAGAAATCAAGTGGCATTTTATAGGTAATCTTCAAAGTAATAAAATCAATCTTTTAATCAAACAAAACCCATTACTTTGGCAATCTTGCAATGGCTTAAAAATCGCCAAAGCTGTAGATAAAAGACTTGATTATAAATTAGATACTTTATTAGAAATAAATACTGCTAATGAAAGTTCTAAAAGTGGCATAGAGCAAAATAAGGCCATAGAAGAGTATTTGCAAATACAAGAAGAGTGTAAAAATTTAAACCTTATGGGTATTATGTGTATAGGTTCTATGGATGAGGAAAAAGTTCAAGAAAGTTTTGAGCAAACTTTTAAAATCTATGAAAATTTACAAAAACACGGGGCAAAAATTTGCTCTATGGGTATGAGTGGGGATTTTGCACTAGCTATAAAATGTGGTTCAAATATGGTGCGTTTGGGGAGTATTTTATTTAAATAAACCCCATTTGTTTTGCTTTTTCTATCATAAAATCTGCACCATTTTCACTTTTTAACTCTTGCAAGGCTAAAGATTTTTCTTCTAGTGAGAAATTTTCTACCAAATTTAAAAATTGATGTTTTTCTTCTTGGGTTAAAATTTCACATAAATTACGCTCTTTTAAATACAATGCATTAAAATACTGATGATTTTTAGCCGCATATGGATAAGGAATAAAAATACAAGGAAGTAAATTTGCACTAAGCTCAAAAAGACTACTTGCACCTGATCTTGATATGGCTAAATCTGCTTTAGAAATTTTATCTATAATGTTTTTATCAAAGTCAAAAAGCTCTGCATTGACATTTAAATCCTCATAAGCTTTTTTACATCTTTCATAATCATTCTTACCACATTGGTGAATGATATTTATATCTTTTTCTTTAAAGTATAAAGCATTTTCTAAGGCAAGATCGTTTATAAATTTAGCCCCTTGAGATCCACCAAGAAAAATAATATTTTTTAATTCTTTTCTCACTCTTGCTTTTTGTGAAAAAATTTCACTAATAGGATAAGGACAAAAGAAAGTATTTGCTTTATTAATTTGATCATCAAAAGCAGTAAAAAAAGCTTTAGAAAAAGGCTTTAAAAGTGAATTTAAACTTCCCATTTTTGAATTTTGCTCATGGATTAAAAGTGGGATATTTGCCATTAAAGCACCAAAAGCGCCTGGAGCACTGCTATATCCACCCACACTAAAAACTACTTTAATATTATGTTCTTTTAAAATTTGTTTTGTTTTTCTTGCAAGTTTTATAATATGCAAAAACGATTGAACCTTAGCCAAACCTTTTTTATTAACAACGCCTTGGGAACTTAGAAAGTATTTTTTATAAAAACCATTTTCATTTTCAAACCAAAGTCTATCTTGGCCATTTTCACTTCCTATGTAAATACACTCTAAGCCTTGTTTTTTCGCACTATACAATAAACATCTAGCTATAGCTAAATGTCCTCCTGTGCCTCCACCTGTAATTGCTATCATTTATCCTCTTTATTTAGCTTTTCTTCCAAAATAGCAAGTCTTGCTTCTAATTTAGCGATTTTTTCTTCATAACCAATCTTACCATGTTCTTTAATATAAGCAGGTATGCCAATAGCTGTTAAATTTGGCCCAACATCTTTTAATACAACTGCATTTGAGCCTATTTTGGCGTTTTTACCTATGATAATATTACCTAAAATTTTAGCACCAGAACCTATGATCACGCCATCTTCTATAGTAGGGTGTCTTTTGGTATTTTTATCTAAACTCGTTCCGCCCAAAGTAACACCTTGATAAATCAAAACATCATCACCTATAATAGAAGTCTCACCAATCACAACCCCACTTGCATGATCTATAAATATCCTTCTACCTAGCGTTGCTCCAGGATGCAAATCAACCCCTGTTAAAAACTGAGAAATTCCACTAATAATCCTTGCTATTTTTTTAAAACCTTTTTGGTAAAAAAAATGCGCAAAGCGATAATTTACCACAGCCCAAACACCAGGATAGTTAAAAACTAATTCCACGCAAGATCTATATGCAGGATCTTTTTGCTTTGGCATAGAAAAATCTTCTTTGATTAGTTTAAAAATACTCATTTAGAACCTATGCTTTTTAAATATCCATTATCATTTAAAAATAAATAAATTTCACCCAAAATATGCTTTTTTTGATTTTCATTAACAAGTTTTGAAGCATAAATTTTTTCATTAATATTATCCATAATTGCATGAATATCATAGTCAAGATCTTCTAAGGTATCTAAAATAGATTGAGCCTCTAGTACACTTTCTATTTCAAAACCCTTTTCATTAATACTTATACAAGCTTCGGTTGGATGTGTAAAAAGATTATGCTTCATACCAAGGACTTCTTGATAAGCTCCCACTAAGAAAAATCCTAAAAAATAATCTTCAGCTTCTACATCAATATCATGTAAAAACAAAGGATTATCTTTAGAATAAGAAATTTCTCCATCGCTATCACAAGTTATATCCCATATACTTGCGCTTCTTGTAGGTTTTTTATTAAGTCTATCAAGTGGCATGATAGGGAAATTTTGCTCCAAGCCCCAAAAATCAGGTAAAGACTGAAATACTGAAAAATTCACTAAATATTTTTCTTGTACTTCATTTTGCAAACTCGATAAATCAGCTTGATCACCCACCAAAGAAATAGCTTTTCTCATAATCAAATGCACTAAAATTTCACTATTAGAGCGATCTTGTAAATCCACATAACCCAAATCAAACAAGGTTAAAATACTCTCCATATGATCAATGCTATCATGTAAATACTCAAGCGCATTAGAAGCTTTAATGTTTTTATACAAATCATAAAGTTCATCAATAAGTTTTGGGTTTTTATCTTTTAATAAAAGCTTGCTTTCTGTGTATTCTTGAGAAAAAAGCTCTAAAACAGGCGCTACTAAAACAGCATGATTAGCTGCTACAAAACGCCCACTTTCTATAAAAATATCAGGCTCTAAATCTTTTTTTTGTTCTGCTATGCTTTTTAAAATAAACACAACATCGTTTGCATACTCACTTAAGGTGTAATTTCTACTTGTTTCATTTTTAAACTGAGAGTATTCCACTGCTAAGCCTCCACCAAGATTAATAGCTTTTAAATTTTTTGCCCCCATTTTTCTAAGCTCAGTGTAGATATTACCCGCTTCATTTAGAGCTTTTTTTAAAGGATGAATTTCAGTAATTTGTGAGCCTAAATGAAAATGTATCATAGTAAATTGATCTAAAAGCTTATTGGCTTTTAAAAGATTTACTGCTTCAATAAGCTCAGTAGATGTTAAACCAAATTTTGAATTTATACCACCACTTTTTGCCCAAATTCCTACTCCAGCTGAATGCAAACGCACCCTTAAGCCTATATTTGGCTTTGGCTTAAAACGATTTTTAGCAATTTCAATCATCGCTTCAAGCTCATTAAGCCCTTCCATAGTTAAAGTGATATTATGACCCATTTCACACGCTATAAAGCCCATATTTATGAGTTCTTTATCTTTAAAGCCATTAACTGTTATAGGAGCGCCTTCATTATTATAAGCCATAGCTAGTAAAAGCTCAGCCTTACTTCCTGCCTCTAAGCCATAGTTATATTCTTTACCTAGATTAACTAAATTTTTTACAAAACCTGGATATTGATTGACTTTTAAAGGATACACAGCATTAAAAGAACCTTTATAGTTAAATTCTTTTTTTGCTTTGGCAAATTTATTATAAATTTGCTCAATTTGCTTATGGATTAAATGGGGAAAACGAAGCAATAATGGCCCCTTATAGCCATCATCACGCAAAGTATTTACTATATCTATAATGGCAGGTTTTTTACCATGATTTACACATACTTTGCCATTTTCGATGATAAAATTATTCGCACCCCAAATATTAATACCATAATCAATCATAACTCATTCTCCAAATTTGCTAATTTTATATTTTTATTTTCTTTACTATCTAAATTTTTATAAAAAATCTCTTCTTTTTGCATTTCATCTTCACCTATACACAAAAAGATTTTAGCATTAGCATTATCTGCTTGGTTTAAATGCTTTGCAAGTTTTTTTGCTTCATAACTTAAATGCACTTTATGTTTTTTTCTTAAAGTATTTGCTAATTTAAAAATAGTATCTATATAAGCTTCATCCATAGCACAAAGATAAATTCCTTCTCTTGATTTTACACTTTGTTTTTGCTCTAAAATAGCCATAATCCTTTCTATACCCATAGCAAAACCCACGCCATAGCCACTTTTACCATCTAAGTATTCAATCAATCTATCATACCTTCCACCACCTGCCACAGCAGCCTTTGCACCGATTTCATCGCTAACAAACTCAAATGCACTTTTAGAATAATAATCAAGCCCGCGTACTAATTTCTCATCACATTCAAACTCAACTTCATTTTCTTTTAAAAGTTTTTGTAATTTTTCATAATCTTTCTTGCAACATGAGCATAAATTTTCACTTAGTTTTGGCGCATTTTCGATTAAACTTTGACAATGATCATTTTTACAATCAAGCACTCTAATAGGATTTAAGTCTTTTCTTCTTAAGCAATCTTCGCAAAAACCTTCTTTAGAATTTAAAAAAGCTATGAGTTTTTCTTTATATACACCCATACATTCTTTACAGCCTAAAGAATTAATTTTCAAACTTGTGTGAATTTCTAAGCGTTTAAAAATTTCATTTAACATTAAAATAATACTCGCATCCTCATACACACTTGCTATACCAAAGCTTTCTACTCCAAATTGATGAAATTCACGCAATCTTCCTTTTTGTGGTCTTTCATAGCGAAACATAGAGCCATGATAAAACCATCTTTTAACACTTTGAGCCTTATCCATTTTAGCTTCTATGTATGATCTTACCACTCCAGCTGTCCCTTCAGGCCTCAAACACACATCATTGCCTGCTTTATCAACAAATTCATACATTTCCTTGCCAACTATATCAGAGCTTTCCCCAACGCTTCTTTTAAAAAGCCTAGTAAGTTCTAAATGCGGACAATTAATAAAAGTAAAACCATAGTTTTTAGCTACTTCTTCACAAGTTTTTACTACTTTTTCATAAAGAGCAGCTTGATCATCTTGTAAATCTTTCATTCCTTTTAAAGCATTAATCATCTATAAATTCCTTAATCTTTTCATGTAAATTTTCAATACTCAAAGAAGCATCTAATTTTAAAATTTTTATATCTATTTTAGTTTTTAAAAACTCTAAAGTTTCTTCTAAAGCTTTTTGTATATTTAAAAAATACTCAATCCCTCTTTTTTCAATACTATCTAGATCTTTTTTAGAAAGTCTTTGCTCAATAAGCTCTTTAGAACCATGCAAAAATACAACCTTTTGTGGAAAAAGTCCACCTGTGGCAAAAGAATTTAACTCAAATAAAATATTTTGATCAAAATCACATCTTGCATAAGCCATATTAGAGATAAAACTACGATCTGAAATGATAAGTTTACTTTTATTTTGCGCTAAATGCATGTCGATTAAATTTGCTCTATCTGCTAAAAAAAGCAAAAGCTCAGCCTTTTTAGAAAATTGCATTTTACTTTCTAATAAAATTTTTCTCAAATGCACCCCAAGCTCACTTCCACCTGGTTCTTTAGTAAAAAATGCATTATGAAAATATTTTTTCAAAAGCTCTATTTGCGTGCTTTTACCCACACAATCAACCCCTTCAAAAGCTATATACAATCTCTCTCCTTTAATAAAGGTATAATTTCTTTTGGCACAAGCTTACTCACATCGCCATTATGCATACAAATTGATCTTACTATGGAGCTTGAAATAAAAGAATTTTTTAAATTTGGCATAAGATATAAAGTTTCAAAATCTTCCCAAAGCATGTGATTTGCATAACCAAGTTGTAATTCATACTCAAAATCACTCACCGCTCTTAAGCCTCTTATAATGATATTTATTTGCAAATTTTTAGCAAGATCTACTAGTAAGTTATCAAAAGTTGCAATTTTAACATTTTTTAAGTCTTTTGTGGCAATTTTTACCATTTTTTCTCTATGCTCTAAGCTAAACATAGGCTTTTTACTCTCACTTTTAGCTATGGCAACAACTACTTCTTCAAACATCTTACTAGCTCGAATGATCACATCTAAATGTCCATTAGTGATAGGATCAAATGTCCCTGGGTATATACAACTAGCCATCATTGCCACCTTTGGTATAAATTATGCTCAATATTTGCTAGATCAAGCCATTTTCCTATGATAAATTCATATAATTTTTCCAAATTATCAATCTTAGCATAACTTGCCATTACAGGAGGAGCGATGATAACTCCGTAGCTAGAAAGTTTAGCCATTTGTTCTAAATTTAAAGTAGAATAGGGCATTTCTCTTACCCCAAGTATGAGTTTTTTACGTTCTTTTAAAGCCACTCCTGCAGCTCTTGTAAGTAAAGTATCATTTATACCACAAGCAATTTTTGCCAAAGTATTAATCGAGCAAGGTGTGATAAAAGTCGTTTCTATACCAAAAGATCCGCTTGCAACGCATTGACTAATATCTTCATTATCTAAAAAATTTACATGTTCAAGCTCAAATTTATCTTTTATGTGTTGCAAAAAGTCTATATTTTCTAAAAGAGAATTTTCTTTTGTAAAGCTTATTTTTGCATTTTTACTTATAATGGCATAAATTTGCCCTTTTTCTTTTAAATGTTTTAACAATAAAAAACCAAGTTCACAAGAACTAGCCCCGCTAATACCTACTAAAATTTTTCTCATTTTAGCTCCACATAATTTTTACTAATGACTTTACCATGCACGACTTTTCCATCTTTATTTTTAAGGCGAATTCTTTGGTTTAAATTCCCGCTTTGCAAGGCTTTTAATTCTATTATCATGCTTAAATCCCCATCTTTGATAACCCCATAAACAGAATCATTTCTTTGTATAAGGGTTTTGGTTTTAAACATATTATATTTTAAAATCATATTTTCTCTTATATTGCTTTTGGCTATTAAATTTGCGATTTCATCTTTTTTTAATACACCTTGAGGAGCTTTATCAAAAGGAATTTTTAAAATTTTAAAACTAGCAGGACTTAAATTTTCATTGCGCGCAATAGGGCGTGTGGTTTGTAAAACTTCTAATTTTGCCTTTAAAAAATACTTAAAAAATATATTTTTTTTAAACTGCTCTGGAGTTTTAAATTCAGCCTTTATAAAACCATCTGCTCTATCAAAATTATGATTACCCAGCTTTAAAAAAATATATTGATTAAAATCAGCAGGCAAACTTGATTGAGTATTAAGATCTAAAGAAATGATTTCTAGTTGCGGATAATTTGTCTTAAATTCTTTAATCAAAGCTAATTTTACTTCATCAAAATTTGAAGCAAAACTCAAAGTATAGAAAAATAAAACTAGAATGATTTGCTTAAAAAACAATACAGCGACCTTTTATAAAAATATATTAATCGTATAATACATTAAAAAAGTTTGATTTTAGTTAAAAGAAGTGGAGCGGGAAACGAGATTCGAACTCGCGACCCCAACCTTGGCAAGGTTGTGCTCTACCCCTGAGCTATTCCCGCATTTTGAAAGTAGAGTGTGATTTTATCAAAACTTTATTTTATTGTCAAGTTTTTAAAATTAAGGAATGTTTTTTGCTTATAGTTATTAAATTTTAAAAAAGGAGTTCTTATGCAAGTAAATGATAAAAATAGTCCGCTAGCCCTAAATAATATGACAAAAATCAAAGAAAAAAACACATCTTCAGATGAATTTCAAGCTACACTTAATGCACTTAAAGACAAAGAAGAAAAAGAGTATAAAAAAGATAGCAACAATGCTTTTAGTAATACAGATTTAAATATAGGTTCGATTTCTAAAGATTATAGCGTATATGCTTGGGAGAAATTACGCCAAAGCAAATACCAAAAAAATGAAGAAAATATCTTAAATAATCTTTTTAAAACCTTAGATAAAGCAAGAAGTTAATCATTCAAAATAGGGTAGTGTAATACCCTATTAAATTTTTAAAACTTTAACTTCTTGATCTTTTGCTAATTTTGTATCATCAATTTGCGTGATTAAAATATGCGTGTTTTCACATAAAGGTTTTAGCATACCTGAGCCAAATTTAGCTTCACTTGGTTTAAAATACCCATCGACTAATTTTCCAAAAGCAAAATCATTTCTTTGGCCTTTGAAATTTAAATCTTTAGTCAATCTTGCTTTATCAAATTCCAAAAGTTCTTTACCATAAAGTAAATTGAGTATATTTTTTGCAAAAATATGCGTTGAAACTAAAGAAGCTAAAGGATTTCCTGGTAGAGCTAGAAAAAGCATATTGCTTTTGCTAAAAAGTTTTACATGCTTACAAAGTTTAGCATTGATTTTTTCAAAAATAGGGCTAAAATCACACTCAAGCAAAGCTTGTTTGATAAAATCAGCCTCACCCACGCTAGCCCCACCACTGCTTATAAGCATATCAAATTCTTTATTTTTTAAAAGCTTTTTATATGCATTTAAATCATCTTTTATAAGCCCTAAATACTCAACATCAGCATAATCTTGCAAAATAGCATAAATTCCAAAAGCATTTGCATTATATATGCTGTATTCATCAGCATTTTCCCAAGGTTCTACAAGCTCATCTCCACTTGAAAAAATCCCAACACGCAATTTTTTAACGACATTTAACTCATAAATTCCTTGAGCAGCAAGCATAGCTACCATACCTGAAGTGATTTTTTGCCCCTTTTTAAACAAAAGCTCTCCAAGCTTTGCTTCCTCGCCTTTAAAACGGATAGCATTGTTTTCTTTAGCATTTTTAGCATTGAGCTTTTCATCTTCAAGCAAAGCTTCTTCAAACATCAAAATGGTATTTGCATTTTGAGGAATTTTAGCTCCTGTCATAATCTTATAGCATTCATTTTTTTCTATAATATAATCATTTTTATCGCCTGCTAAAATGCTTCCTTTTATTTCTAGCAATTCATTTTTATGTGTATAATTTAATGCATAACCATCTAGGGCGGAATTATCAAAAGCAGGTAGGTTTTTTTTCACAAAAACATCTTCATATAAAATACACCCCAAAGCTTGCGTCAAATTTACTCTTTGAAATTCATTTTTTGCTTTGATTTGTTCTTTTAAAAAATCTAAAGTTGTAAAAATATCTCTCATTCTTCTAGCCTTCTTATACTTGCACCTAGTTTTTTAAATTTTTCTTCTAAATTTTCATACCCTCTATCAAGATGATAAATTCTATGAATTTTACTAGTTCCTTTAGCTGCTAAAGCCGCTAAAATCAAAGCAGAAGATGCGCGCAAATCAGTAGCCATAACATCAGCTCCCAAAAGCTCTTTAGTGCCATTTATAGTAGCAATATGCCCGTTTAATCTTATATCAGCTCCCATTCTTAAAAGCTCACTTACATGCATAAAACGATTTTCAAATAATCTCTCATCAATAATACTTGTACCATTTGCTTTTAAAGCTAAAGCCATAAATTGTGCTTGCATATCCGTTGGAAAACCTGGATATTCGCTAGTTAAAATTTCAACTGGTTTGATTTCTTTAGCAGGATTTATACTAATACTATCTTCATTAATATCAAAGCTAAAACCCATTTGCTCTAGCTTTGCCAAAACTGCGCTAAGATGGCTTGCATTGACTTTTTTTAGAGTGATTTTTGAGTTAGTGATAGCCCCTGCACACAGATAAGTTCCTGCTTCAATACGATCAGGAATGATTTCAAAAGGTTTAAATTCTAAAAGCTCTCCACTTGTGCCATAAATTTCAAGCTCAGAAGATCCTATGCCTTGTATATCAAGCCCAGCTCTAGCTAAAACCTCACAAAGTTGCACTACTTCAGGCTCTTTAGCAACATTTAAAAGTCTAGTTTTACCATGAGCTAGAGCTGCTGCCATGATGATATTTTCACTACCTGTAACAGTGATTTTATCAAACATCACATCAGCACCCTTAAGCTCTCCACTAGCTACCACATAACCTTGTTTAATCTCAATATTAGCTCCCATTTTTTCTAAAGCTAAAAGGTGTAAATCAATAGGGCGTTGGCCTATAGCACAACCTCCAGGTAAAGAAACTTCGCAATTTCCAAATCTAGCTAGTAAAGGCCCTAAGGTAAGTATAGAAGCACGCATTTTACGCACGATGTCATATTTTGCTATAGTTTTATTTAAATGTTTTGTATTTATTTTTGCAAAATTGTCTTTAAAAGTATAATTTGCTCCTAAATTTTCAAGCAAAGAAAGTAGGGTGCAAATATCTGCTACATTTGGTAAATTTGAAATTTGAACTTCATTTTTAGCTAAAATACTTGAAGCTATCAAAGGAAGTGCTGCATTTTTTGCACCGCTTATTATCACTTCTCCATTTAATTTTTCAACACCATCAATCTCTAAATAAGTCATTAATTTTCCTTAAAATATATACATAATGATATAATAATATTTTACTACAAATATTATATAAATTAATAAGATTAAAGGTGTTTTTTGGGAGTTTTTCTAGTCATACTTGGTGGGATATTTTGGGCTATAAGTGGGGTTTTGACTGAGTATTTGTTTAAAAATCATTATTCTGCTGAATGGGTGAGTTTTTATCGTTTGCTTTTTACCGGCATTATTTTAATAATTTTGGGTGCAAAAAATTTCAAATTAAAACTACTAAAGCAAAAACAAGAACTTAGCTCTCTTTTGATTTTTTCTATCTTTGGTTTATTGATAACTCAATATGGTTATTTTAAGGCTATTTATTATACCGATGCAGGAACCGCCACGATGATACAATACAACGCACCATTAATCATAATGCTTTTTATGTGTTTTAAAAATAAAATTTTACCTAAAAAAATAGAACTAATCGCTTTATTTTTAATACTTTTTGCCTTATTTTTACTTATAACAAATGGAGATATTAACAACTTAAAACTTGATATAAGAGGTGTTATTTGGGATTTTTTTGGAGCTCTTGGAGTGGCATTTTATTCTTTGAGTGCTAGGCTTATCATAGCAAAATATGGCTTATTTTTAATCATGGGTTTGGCTAGTTTATTTGCTTCTTTTTTGCTTTTTGTATTATTACAAGGAAATATCCCAAAACATGATTTTTCTTTAAATTCCTTTTTGGCTATAAGCGCGATTGTATTTATAGGCACAATAGGGGCTTTTTGTTTATATTTAAAAGGGGTTGAATTAATAGGAGCTTTTAAAGCTAGTATGATAGCTTGTATAGAACCTGTGGCTGCTGCTTTTATGAGTTTTTTATTTTTAGGAACTATTTATAGTGTGATTGATCTTTTTGCTTTTGCTCTGATCATTCTTAGTGTGTTTTTAAATGCTAAAAAACATTAAAATCATTGCATACTTTGCATAGCTTGAGAAAGTATTTGCATGATTTGGCCATATATACTTTGCATTTGTGCATTTAAACTTTGAATTTGAGAATTAATCATTTGAGCTTTTTGCGGATCTTGACTTGATTGTAATTTTGCATTTAATTCTGCAATTTTAGCTTGTATCTTAGCTAACTCACTATAAAGCTTGCTTAATTGATCTTCAGATTCACTGTTATTTTGATTATCTTTAACACTTTTTTCAAGCTCTTTCACACCTTGTGTAAACTTAAATTCTATAAAATTCTTATTCTCTTTACTTTCTTTTTCTTCTTTTTGAGTGTTTAAAATATAAGGATTAATTTTACTAGCATAATCATTTATTTGCATGATATATCCTTTCTTTAAGGATATATCGGATTTTTTTATAAAAATTTAAGTTCTATCGTGAAGTTTTTTTGCTACTTCTGCAGCCAATTTTAACTTTTCATTGTCAAAGTGTGTGTAAATTCTTGAAGTATTTAAACTTGCATGGCCTAGTGCTTCTTGGACTAAAACTAAATCTTTTTGTTTTTTATAAAGTAGGGTAGCAAAAGTGTGTCTTAGCATATGTGCTCCGTTTTTTTGCTTGCGAATCCCTGCTTTAAATAAAATTTGTTCTACTATACGCGAAACATAAGCTTGGGTTAAGGCTTTGCCATTGCGATTGACAAATAAAAGTCCATCACAAGAAAGATAATTTACCCTTACATCTTTTAAAAGATGTTCTATAAGCTCTTTTTTAATCATCACAACGCGGTATTTATTGCCTTTAGCTCTAATACGTATGATATAAAGATCATTTTCTTCATTAATGTCTTTTAATTTTATATTAATAGCCTCGCTAACCCTAATTCCTGTAAAAATGATGATTTTAATAATCAAACGATTGCGTATAGTGTTGCTTTTAAAATCTGTATTATCAATAGCATCTAAAAATTTACTCACTTCATCTTCGTTCATATATTCAGGCAGTTTAACTCCTTTAGAACCACTTATACCTGCCCAATTTTTAAGATTAATATCAAAAATATGCGCTTTTTGATCTTCTTCATTTTGTTTATCTAAAAATGCAAAAAAATTAATCACAGCTATGCGATAATTTTTCTTACTCGCATCAGATAAAGAAGCACTAATACTTGCTAAAATTTCGACTAAAAGCTCTTCATCGATTTGTTTTAGTGAATAAAGCTTATAAAATAACAAATACTCATAAAGTTTTTTCAAAGGATTAAAATACGTATTTACGCCGCTAAGTCCTGCATTTCTTGCTTTTTTTACATAAGCATCAAGCTCTTGTATATTTTTAACACCCTTGCTTAAGGCTAAATTTACTACAGCCAAAGCTTGAGGGTCTTTTAATTCCTTATTTGATAAAGAATTAAGCTTAAATTTCACATATCTACAAAGCCAAAATAAAAAGGACTTTTCAAAATTTTCTTCACAATCTAGAGGATATTTCATCACTCATTCTCCAAGGCTTTCAAAGTAGCCATTTTTGCATGAATATATGCGCTATCAAATAGCTTTTTAGAGTTTTCTTTTACAATTAAACCAAGTTCAGTACAACCCAAAATTACTCCTTGAACCTCCGGAAATTGAGTAATCAAATCATCTAAATATTTTTTTGAGTCTTTATTTATAATACCTTTGCAAAGCTCATTAAAAATAATATCATTAAGCTTTAAAATATCATCATTTTTGGGAATAAAAACTTCGATCTTTGAATTAATTAAAAGTTGTTGATAAAAATCTTCTTGCATAGTGTATTTTGTCCCTAACAACAATACTTTATTGATATTTTGCTCTTGAAGCTCTAAAAGCATAGCTTTAGCTATATGTAAGATAGGAATTTGAATGTTTTTTTGTATATTTTCATAACATTTATGCATAGTATTAGTACAAATTAATATAAAATCAACTCCGCATTTTTGCAAAAGTAGGGCATGTTGGGTTAAAATTTCACTTGCTTTTTGCCAATCATTCTTGCGTTGACATTCTTCTATTTCTTCAAAATCAACGCTAGTTAAAACTATCTTAGCGCTGTGTAATTTTCCCAATTTTTCATTTGTTAATTTATTGATTATTTCATAATAGCTAAGTGTGCTTTCATAACTCATTCCACCTATTAAACCTATGGTTTTCAAACTTTTTTCCTTTAAAATTAATATAAAAATTATAAAAAAATCTTACTTAAAAAATATCAAGCTATAATTATAAAAACAAAATAGGGTGATAATATGTTTTTTAAGAAAAAAACCGCGCAAAAGCAAGCAAACCAAAGCAATACATCAAAACAAAATAATACTTCAAATGACTTTGCACAAGAAAAAAGACTTTATGAATTTAGAGAAAATATGAAAAAACTTAGCAAAGATGAAAATAGTGCCAAACTTTTAGCAAGACAACTTTCAAGATTAATCCAAAAATACAAATAAAACCAAAAATTCCATACAAGCTAAACTTTTATATTTATTTTCCTTTTTACTCATCATTTTAGCTTTTTTAGTCTATAAAAATATTTTAACTTAAACTTAATATATATGTAAAATTATATGATAAATAGTAAAATCTTGAAATTATATATATTTTGTATTGAAAACTATAATTTTCAAACTTTTATATTTATCTGTTCTTTCATAAGTAAAATGTATTTTAAAACACATATAATATAGTATTTTAAAGCATTTTAATTTTTGAGTGAAAATAACTTATCCATAAAAAAATAAGTATAATTTTTTGAAAAATATTATAAGTTATTTTATGTAGCTATGAAAGACTAAAGATGTATATTTTTTATTTCAACTAAATTTTAGTTTGTATTTTTACTTAAATAAAATTGAAGTTTAAAAATGTAGATTAGTTATTTTCTTGACTTTTAGGATAATCAAAAAACACAACTTCCCCGCTGTGTTCTTTTATATCTTTAAATTCTTTTATATCAAATTGCATACATAAAATAGCAGAAGTTGGAAAGTTTTCTAAATCTATATGAGCTAAATATTCACAAAGTTCTTGCAATAAAGGATTATGCATAATTAGCACTACCCTACTCTCTTTTAATTCTTTTATAAAATTTAATACATCTTCTAAATTACCATCATAAAAGTTTTTTTCTATCTTGATATCTTTTTCTTTTAAAGAAAAGCTTTTGCAGAGTTTTTGCGCTGTTTTTATACAACGCCTAGCAGGACTTGAAATAATGCTTTGAGCTTTAAATTCTAAATCTTTAATCCTATAAATCATAGTTTTTAAATCATCTTTTCCACTAGAACTAAGCTCTCGTTGTAAATCTTGTTCATAGTTTTCTTTTTGAGCCTTAGCATGACGGATAAAATAGATATATTTCATCTTATAACCTTAAATTTACCCAAAACATATCCGCATATAAAGCCAAAAATATGTGCATACCAAGCTATATTTACACCCATAAAAATAGGTATAAAACTCATTAATAATATAGCTACGATAAGTCCTTTAGTGGCGGTTTTATCCAAATATGCATAATATCCCATTAAAACACATATGGCACCACTTGCGCCCACTACGTTTACAAAACTACCATCAAAACTTAAATACACATAAAAAACACTAAGCAAAGAGCAAAGAATTCCGCCAATTAAATAAAGCAAAGCAAATTTAAAGCTTTTTAAGTATTTTTCCAGCATAGAGCCAAATTGAAAAAGCACTATCATATTTAAAATCAAATGAGGCCAATTTCCATGCATAAACATTGAGCTTAGAATTTGCCAGTAAAATCCTTGAAAGAAAAATAAATTTAAACCCAAAATAGCATCTAAATTTAAGGATCCAAAATAAAGATAATTCACAAAGACAAATATCACAATATTTAAAGCAATTAGAAAAGAAGCTATCATTACCCTACTTTGTATTTTTAATAATTATAACAAAAAGCTATTTAAATTCTAGCTTACACATAAAATTCACACTAATAAGATACAATATCGTCAAAAAATAAAATAAGGTTAAAAATGAAAAAACTAGCTTTTGCTTTTTTGATCACTCTAAATACCCTTAATGCAGGTATAGTTATAGCACCTGATTCTTTACCGGTAAATATCAAACAATTTATCAAAGATTATTTTAATGCAGAAATAGGCCTAGTAGAACAAGATGGTTATTCTTATGAGATTTATTTAAGTGATGGAAGTGAGATTGAGTTTTCGCTTAATGGAGAATTTAAAGAGGCTGAAAATTTTAGCTCGTTAAATTATGCGATTTTACCTTTAACAATACAAAATACCATCAAAAATATCTACCCTAATACAGCAATCATAGAAATAGAAAGAAAAATTTCTTATTATAAAATCAAACTAAACAATCAAATGAAGCTTTACATAGACGATAATGGAACAATTTTAAGACAAAAATTTGATGATTAAATGCTTATTTGATTTTACTCAAATAAGCAAATTTTGAATTTTTCTTCCAAAAAGGTTTTAATTCATCAAAACTTATAAAAACTTCAACTGCTCCTGTTGAATATGGAGCTATCTCATAAGGTTCCCATATAAAATTTAATCCATCTTTTCTTACTTCGAAAATTTCACTCATTTTAAGTTCTTTAATATCAAATAATTCATTTTCACTGTATAAACTTAAAATCTTTTGCTTAATCATATTCTGAAAATCTTCACTTTCTATTTTTAACTCATTTTTTATATTTATAAGTTTCATATCATCAATACTATAAGTTTTTCTTAAAAAATTAGTCATACCATGAGCACCACCTTTATATTCATAAATATTTTTTCCTAAAGAGATAATATGCTCATCTTGGTAAAACATATAAGCTTGAGAAAAAAACTCATTACTAGAAATGTTTTCTTTACTCCATTTTTCAAAGCTTTCTTTTGCTTTTTGTTTTAATGAATTTTTATCTAAATTCTCATTAAAATCATCAATAATTTTATTTAATTTTTCATTTTTACTTGTTGATTTTAAAATATCTTCACTAAAGTCAAATTCTATAGTTTTATTAGCATCTAGTTGTTTTTGTTCTTTAAGTGATAGCTGATTAATCATCGTATTTGTCTTGCTGGCTAAAAAACTAAATTCTTTTTTTACTTCATCTATTTTACATAAAGCATCAAATTTATTTTTATGCATATCTTTTAAAACGCAAGTTCCAAAATCTGCTATATCTATATAATATTCATCATTCTTAGCACTACCCCAAAAACTATATTGTTTTTGTTTTGTTTGGACAAAACCATAACTAGTGTTACTTTTAATGGAACTATATAAGTGAATATCAAATTCCTTTCCTTCTAAAATATTTAATGTAAATGTATTTTCATTATATGCATATAAACTCGCACATAAACCTAAATTTAATATTATTTTTTTAATCATTCAATCCCCTTCTTGTGTTCTTATAATTAAACTTTTTGGTAGTTTAAAATACTCAATCCATTCTTGTTCTTTTTGTCTCATTTGTCCTTGATCTACCTCATGATCATAACCTTGCAAATGAAGCATAGCATGTATAAAAAGCAATGCCATCTCTTCTTCATTGCTGTGTTTATATTCCATTGCTTTTTTACTTACTTCATCTAAATTTATCACAATACTACCAAGCAAATTTTCACAATTTTGCACTAAAGGAAAAGACAAAACATCTGTAGTTTTATCTACTCCTCTTTGGTTAAGATTAATTTCATGCATGGTTTTTTCATCTACCAAAACAAGTTCTATATTTTGATCACTCATTTTTCGAGCAATTTTTTCAAGAAAAGAAATATCCATTTCTTCTTCGCAAAAAATCATTATTATCCTTTTGATTTTATAATTTCAAATTATATCAAAATTAAGGAAAAGTATGAAAAAAGCTCTTTGTATTATAAGTGGTGGTATGGATAGTACTTTATGTGCGTATTTAGCCAAAAAAGAAGGATATGAAATCATTGCTTTGCATTTTGATTACAATCAACGCACCATGCTTAAAGAAAGAGAATGTTTTAATAGAATTTGTGAAAAACTTAATATAAAAACAAAATACATTTTAGATGTTTCATTTATAGCAAATATTGGTGGTAATTCTTTAACGGATTTAAATTTAGAAATTCCCAAAAAAAAGCTACACGAAAAAGAAGTTCCAAATACTTATGTTCCTTTTAGAAATGGCATTTTTTTATCTATTGCAGGAGCCATAGCTGAAAAAGAAAAATGCGAAAGTATTTTCATAGGAGTAGTGCAAGAAGATAGTAGTGGTTATCCTGATTGTAGTGCAAATTTCATACAAAAAGCAAGTGAGTTTATCAATGAAGGCACAACAAAAACTTGTAATATTACAATTAAAACCCCATTAGTTCATCTAAGCAAAGGACAAATAGTTGAATTAGCCTTAAAAGAAAAGGTAGCCTTAGAATACACTTGGTCTTGCTATGAAAGAGAAGATAAAGCTTGTGGCAGATGTGATAGTTGCTTATTAAGATTAAAAGGCTTTAAAGAAGCCCATATGAAAGATTTTATAGAGTATATTTAAAATTTACTTTCATTTTATTTTTGTTTGTATAATAGATTTTACAAATTAAAAAAGGAGAATTAATGAAAAAAATACTACTTGGTTCATTTTTAGCTGCTTCAATTTTAGCAAGCAATGCTTTAAGTAAAGAATTTATTCTAGATAAAGCTCATACAAATGTAGCTTTTAAAATCAAGCATTTACAAATTAGCAATGTAAATGGAAATTTTAAAGACTATGATGCAGTGGTTGATTTTGATAGTACTAAATTTGAATTTAATAAACTTCAAGCAAATGTAAAAGTTGCTTCTATAAATACTGAAAATAAAGCAAGAGATGCCCATTTACAACAAGATGATTTTTTCAAAGCAAAAACTCACCCAAACATCACTTTTACTATGAGCAAATATGAAAAAATTTCTAATGAAAAAGGTAAGATGTATGGCTCTTTAAATATTGCTGGTGTAAGTAAAGATATTGTTTTAGATACTGAAATTGGTGGGGTTATTAAAACAGATAGTGGTAAAGAAAAGGCAGGATTTACTTTACAAGGACAAATTAAAAGAAGTGATTTTAAATTTGCTCCAGATACCTCTAGCTTAACACTTAGCGATGAAGTACAAATTAGCATCGAAGCAGAAATTAACGAAAAATAATTTAAAAAGCATTTTACATTAAAGTAAAATGCTTTAACTTAATTTATTTAGCTAACCAACCTTCTTTTTCCCATACTTTTTGCGCTTCTTTGCTTTGTGTAAATTCTATAAATTCAGTTACTTTTGGATTTTTTAAACCTTTTTGTGTTGGTACTATTTCAGCAGCTCTATAAATAATTGAGCTTTTATCTGCTTTTATAAATTTATTTTCTTTCTCACCAACTGCTTTAATCCAATGTGTCCAAATAATTAAAGCATCGATATTTGGATTATTTTTCCACTCATCAACTGCTGCTTTTGAATTCTTAGCATACACTTTGATGTTTTTTCTAAGTTTTTCTAGGTTTTCGATTTTTCCTGTTTTTAAAGCCATATCTTCATACAAGCCAACCTGCCCTGCTCCATCAACTACCATAACATTAACACCATCTTTTAAAAGGTCTTCAAATTTTTTAATTTTTTTAGGGTTATTAGCTCTTACTATCATACCTGATCCTCTAGCATTTAAAACCTGAACATCTTGTATTTTGATTTGTTTTGACATAGCTTTAACAAATCCATCCATCATAGATGTGTTACCAGAATAAATGATATCAGCATCCATTTTAGCTTGTTTGATCCATTTAGGTGTTGGCCCTGCATTAACGATAACTTTTTCTCCGCTTTTTGCTTCAAATTGTTTAGCAAGTTCTTTTAAAACAGGAGCTGGACCACCTGGGCCATAAACTAAAATTTCAGCATTCAATGCAGCTGCAGCAAATAAACTTAAAAATAAAAATTTTTTCATATTTTTTCCTTTAAATTAATAAAATAAAATTAGAAATATAGCTTTTTAAAGTATATATTTTTTTAATCAAATAAATTAATATTTTTTTCATAGACAAAAAAACATTCTAAAAAGTCTTCTATGTTTTCTTTTATCAAGCAATATCTAAAGTCAAGAAAATTTTTTAATTCTTTTAAATTTGTATAAGAAAAATCACAAAATAAAGAATTTTTTAATGCGGTTTTAAAACCCTTAGTGTCTTGAAGTTTTTGTGCTATAAAGTCAAAATCCTCATCATTTTCCACGAGTAAAATCACCCTAGAGCTACCTCCAAAAGCACAAATTTCATTTTTTGAGTTTAAAAAATAGGCTTTAAAAAGTTCTAATTTTTTATCATTAAAACTAAAGGGTAATTTTTGACTTTCTATAAATTCAATAAAACTAGCAAAAATATCTGCATAAAAAAATGCAAATTTTAAATCTTTAAAATACAAATTTTTACAAAGCAAACTCGTTTGAAATAAAGATTTTGAGCCTAAAATTTCATATTTACAAGCTTTTAATGTATGAAAATTTGATTTTAATTTTAAAATAAATTTTTCATCATCAGAACAAAAGAAAGTTTTTTCTTTAGAATTTTTTAAAAGATCAAAATCTAATAAAATATTTGAATTTAAGGCTTTAAAATTAAAGGCTTTTGAAAATTTTAATTCTATATGATTACAACATATAAATTCATAAGATTTTTCTTCGCATAAAAATCTAAAAAGCCTAAAAATAGCTTCTTCAAGATCATCAACTTGAAGATAAAACACATCTTTATCTTCAAGATTTAATTTCTCCTCGCTTACTATAACATAAGCTCCAAGTTTTATAGCAAAACTAGCTTGTTCATTATTCTTAGCAAAAAATACACTTGCTTGTTTGACTTTGTTTAAATCTATACTAAAATCATAAACACTAGAAGTTGCTCCATAGTTTAAAACTTGGGCATTAACAAGCTCGATAAAATTAGAAATATTCATTTAGCCTATTACGGCTCCATTTTCGATAAAGCTTTGTGGGCTAATTAAAACTAATTTACCATTTTTTTCTGCACTTAAAATCATACCTTGGCTTTCATGGCCAAAAATTTTAGCTTTTTTTAGATTGGTAATGACACAAACTTGCTTACCTATTAACTCACTAGCTTTATAAAATTTAGCAATACCCGAAAGCACTTGTCTTAGTTCGCCATTTTCAAGTTCAAGTTGAAATTTTAAAAGCTTTTCACTGCCTTCTATATTTTGACAATCTTTTACTAGTGCTACTTTAATTTCAATTTTTTTAAAATCATCAATTTTAATTTGAGCTAAACTTGGCTTCTCTTCTACTTTTTCTTCTTTTTTGTTTTCTTGTGTTAATTCAACTTTTGGAAATAAAGCTTCACATGCACTTGATTTTAAATCGCATAATTGATTATTTAAAATTAGTTTTTGATAGTTTTCGTTTGAAATTTCAAAATTTAAAGCTTTGGCGATTTTTAAAGCTGTTTTTGGCATAGCAGCTGAAAGTAAAATAGTAACTTTTGTTAAAATATTAGCACATAAAGCTACTAAGGCATTAGCTTTTTGCATTTGATCATTTTTAATTAAATTCCAAGGCTCATACTTACTAATACTTAAATTTGCTAAAGATAAAGCCTTAAAAAGCTCTTCTAAATAGCGATTTGGCTGGATATTTTCTAAAGCATTGATTGCATTATCTAAATACTCTTTACATTCATTTAATTCTTGATTAAAATACAAATTCACATCTTTGCAATCAATAATATTTTGAGAATACTTAGCACTCATACCGATAATTCTATTTAATAAATTTCCAAGCTCATTGCTTAATTCTGCATTTATTCTCGTGATTAATGCTTTTTGTGAAAAATCCCCATCATTGCCAAAAGGAACTTCTCTGAGTAAAAAATATCTAAAAGCTTCTAAACCAAAAGTATCTGCTACTTCTTTAGGTGCTACTACATTGCCTTTAGATTTGCTCATTTTTTCACCATCTTTGGTCCACCAGCCATGCGCTGCTACAAATTTAGGCAAAGGGAGTTCTAAGCTCATCAAAAACGCAGGCCAATACACTGCATGAAAACGCAAGATATCCTTACCTACAAAATGAATATGAGCAGGCCATAGATCCATATTTTTATCATCAAGTCCATAACCCAAAGCACTCACATAATTCATCAAAGCATCAAGCCAAACATATACCACATGTTTTTCATCATTTAGTTCTTTTGGAAGCTTTATACCCCATTCAAAACTCGTTCTTGTAATAGAAAGATCTTTTAAACCACCTTCTACAAAGTGGATTAATTCATTGGCCTTATTTTTAGGTAAAATCGGCTCTTTTTCTTTATACCATTTAAGAATTTGATCTTGATATTTAGAAAGCTTGAAAAAATAACTTTCTTCTTTTAAAAGCTGTGTTTTTTTACCACAATCTGGACAATGACACTCATTTACAAGCTGAGTTTGGGTAAAATAACTCTCACAAGAAACACAATAAAAGCCTTCATAAGTTCCTTTATAAATATCACCTTTATCAAACATTTTTTTAAATGCTTTTTGTACACTTAATTTGTGATTTTCATCTGTAGTTCTGATGAAATAATCATAAGAAATCTCAAACTCATCCCAAAGTTTTTTAAATTTAGCACTAATTTCATCTGCATACTCTTTAGGGGTAAAATTTCTAGCGCTAGCAGCTTGCTCTATCTTTTGACCATGTTCATCTGTACCTGTTAAAAAGAATGTTTTTTCTCCTTGCAAGCGATAAAATCTAGCCAAAGTATCTGCTATAATCGTAGTGTAAGCATGACCAATATGAGCCACATCATTTACATAATATATCGGAGTAGTAATATAACGCATTTTCAACCTTTAATTAAAAATCAAATCCACCTTCTTTACCTTTAGACATACTCTTATAAACTGCATCAATATACTCTTTTCTTAAAGAGCATTCAAAAATCATAGAGCAAGGTAAACAAGATTTTAAGTTTTTATCATTTTGACAAGCTTGAAGTTCATTTTTTTTAGCTTCTAAAGCTAGTTCAAATTCATCTTTAACTTCAGCCATTAAAGCCCTTTATAAGCTTGTTTTAGTTTTTCAATTTCATATTTTGAACCCAAAAAGCATGGCGTACTTGCATGGATTTTTTCAAATTCTAAATCAAGTAAAGAGTTATTTTCTCCATTAGTAGAAAGCCCTCCTGCTTTTTCAAAAATAAAAGCAAAAGGAAATACCTCAAAATATGCTCTTAATTTTCCATTTGGTGCATCACTTGTTGCAGGATATGAAAATAATCCTCCACCTTTGAGTAAAATTTGGTGTAAATCACTCACCATAGCACCTGAATATCTTAAGCGATATCCTTCATCAAATAAAGCTTTTATAAAAGCTCTATGAGTATTTGACCAATTTTTTTGTGTCCCACCACTTGCATTTAATTTGCCTTTTTCGTTTAATTTTAAATCCTTAACAAAAATAAATTCATCATTTTCATTTAACCTATAAAGCTTAGGAGTATCTATGCATACTATAAGCTCTAAACGCACACCATAAATAGCATAAACTGCCGATTTTAGATTTTTTGCACTAGCCTTTTGCTCATAAATAGCAAAAATAGAACCTATAGCAAAATTCACATCTACCAAAGATGAGCCATCTAAAGGATCATAAGCAACAACATATTTTTCATTTTCATTAATTAATAATTGCTCTTGTTTTTCCTCACTAATTAAGCTTTTTATACCTTTGCTTTGCTTTAAAATTCTAGTGATAATCTCATCGCTTTTTACATCAAGTTTTAATTGATTATCTCCAGTGGCATTTTGAGAAGTAGTATAATCAAAATCTTTTAAATATCTAAGTTCTTTTGAAATTTCAATCACTGCTTTTTGTATATCGTTAATTAATTCTTGCATATTTTACCCCTATACTTTTTTTGAATTTTTTAATATAAAATCACAAATACTTTCTAAATCATCCAAATAAAGCCAAGTTAAATTTTTATTTTCGATTTTATCATAGCTTGCAATAGCCTTAGAATAAGCAAAATAGCTCTCATCTACTTCTTTGCAAAAAACACTAATTCTTGGCATATCTAAGGTTTTTAAGCCCTCTATAAATAAAAAATCAAATTCCCCTAGTTTGGAAATAGCTTCATCTAAAGTACTTGGAGAATGTGTAAATAAAGTTGTCCTTGTAGGGCTTAAAACCATTACATCAGCACCACTTTGAAAAAATTTAAAACTATCTTTTTTTGCTATATCAAAACTTGCTTTATCTTTTGGATCATGTTTTATAATACATACTTTATAATTTTGTTCCATAAAATATTTAGCAACTTGAGTTATTAAAGTTGTTTTACCTGAATTGGAAGGCCCACTAAAAGCCATTGCTAACCTTTTCATAACTTCCTTAAATCAAAGAAAATAAACAAAATTATATCTTTTTAAAAGTTAAAAGCTTATAATTATAAAAAAATTAGGAATAAAAAATGAAAAAAATTTATATGATTATTTTTTTAACACTTATTTTTACTGCATGCTCAAATAAAACCCAAAAACAAAGTGAAATCGATTTAAAAAGTCAAACTCTTATGTATGCACAAAAAATCAATTTTAATTATAAAGATAATAGAGTAGTAGCTTTGTTAAGTTATCTAAATCCTGTATTGGATGAAAAAAGCCAAAAAGAAGTTTTTGTGCTTAGTTTTTTACCAAATATCAATATCAAACAAGAACAAATTTCGATACTCATAGATGGAGAAAAAACTAACTTAAAAGCCTTAGATCAAAATGATGAGTTGTTTAAATATATCATCAAAAGTGATTATGCAAGTTATTACAAAATCACCCTTGATGAGTTGGTACAAAAACCTATTTTAAAACTTGATTTGTGTTTTGAGAATCAGTGTTTTGAGTTAAAGTTTCAAAAAATTTCGAAATCGGTGTATTATCGTTCAGAAGATGCAAATACACAATATAATTAGCTAAAACCTTTTTAGCATACACCCTACTTTCTGCATAAGGAACAAGCTCCATAGATAAAAATGGCTCGTACTTTCCTGCTCTAAACATATCTTCTCTTTTGAGCATTCTAGTAGTAAATCCTATACCTCCATTATAAGCATAAGCCACAAATACTGGAGAATTAAGCTTAGATTCTAAATAATCTAAATGATGATTTGCAAAAGTATAGGCTGTTTTTGGATCAAAAAGCATATCTTGGTCAAAATTTGGAATTTGCAATTCTTTATTGCCTATATGATTAGCTAAAAATGGAATAAATTGCATAATACCTAAAGCATAAGAGGTTGAAATAGCTGTTGGGATAAAACGGCTTTCTTGTCTAGCTAAAGCTAAAATCATAGCCTTTCTTTGTGTAGAATAATCTTTTAAATACTCAAAATAAGGCATAATAAAATAATGTTTTTTAAAACCCTCAGCTCTTTCTTTAATATAAGCATAAATAGCGATATTTTCTTTAGTATAAAAATCTTTTGCAAGCTTTTCTAGCTCATTAGGAGCACCTTTTGCAATTTCTTTTGCAAGTTTTTGCCAAGCAAAAGGATCTTTCATATCAAAGTCATTTTTTTGTTTTTTTGGACTTAATTCTTCTATTTTAGGCAAAGGCAAGCCTTTTAACTCTCTTGCATAAAGACTATAAATATTTAAAGAATCACTTTGAGCAAGCTCATCAAGATACTTTTTATCTTGAGTGATTAAATAAATCCAAAAATTTGCATTATCTACTAAAGGCTTGCTTTTAAAAGTATCTTTTGCTACTTGGAAAAATTCCAGTGCTTTTTTATCGTCATTTTCTAAAATAGCATTCACCCCCAGATAAAAAGCATTATCTTGAAAAGTTAAATTTGCATCTACATTAACCAAAGATTTTCTTATCAATGGACTTTTTTTCTTAATGATAATTTCTTTTACAAAATTTGTAAATTCTTTTTCTTTTGCTAACTCATCAACAAAATCTTTTTCTAAGAAAAAATCCTTTTTATCTTTTAAAAAGCCATAAATTTTATAAAAATTTGCACTATCATAATTTAAAACCGCATAACTTAGAGGATCTTTAGCATTAAAAGCTTCTAAAAGCTTTACTAAATTTGGATTATCTTGTGAAATAATTTTTTTCATCTCATTACGCGTTGAAGTATTAAGATCTTGTATAAAAGTTAAACTATTTAATCTTATAAGCTGACAAGTAGCATTAGTATCTAAGATATTTTGCGCATTAAATTTATAACAAGCTTCATATTCTTTATTATATCCCAAAGGCGGAATGATCGTTTCAATAGCATTTTTAATACGCCCTGCATAACGATAAATATGTTCTTTTAAACCCTCAACTTCTTCTTTTTTAAATTCATTTTTTTCTAATAAACGATATAAATAATAATCCTTAGCTAAAGAATTTGGTCTTTGCTCTAATTCTTTATAAGAATACATCGCACTATTTGCAAAAACTACTCCAGCTAAAAGTAATACCACACTTTTTTTCAACACTTATAAACTTCCTAAAATTAAATTTGATAAAAATATTTGTATAAATTTAAGCCCTAAAATAATAATCAAAGGTGCTAAATCAATACTTCCTATAGTAGTAGGGATAAATCTTCTTACAAAAGCATAAGCAGGATTAGTTAAACGATATAAAATTTGTACTATAGGATTATATGGATCAGGCCTTACCCAAGAAATTAAAGCAGCAATAATTATAATCCATACATAAATTTCAATCACTAAAGAAAAAATTTGCACCAAAGACACAATCAAACTTGCTCCAACTCCCATTTTACTCCTTTATAATTTCTTTAATAAAAGGCTTGATTAAAGTATAAATTTCACTCATTTCAGGTCCGTGAGTAGCCCCTGTTAATACTAAACGCAAAGGCATAAAGAAATTTTTACCTTTTAAATTTGTTTTTTCCATTAAAATCTTTTTGAACTCATCATATTCTTGAGGTAAATCCAAATCTTTTAAAATCTCTTTAATCAACTTACACTCATTTTCAAATTCATTATAATTTTTAACTGCAAAAATAGCTTGTATTTTTTCTTTTATCTCATTTAGCGTGCTAGCTTCTTGAGTATAAAATTTTGCAAGCTCTGCTACATCTTTGCCTAAATTTAACAAAGAATTTAATTTATCATTATCAAGCATTTTTATATGCTCACGGTTAATTTGCATCAAGCGCTTAGTGTCAAATCTAGCAGGAGATTTTGAAACTTTTTTCAAATCAAACCATTCTATAGCTTCTTCTAAAGTAAAAATCTCTTTTGGAGTTTTATTGCCTAAAAGGATTAAATAATTTGCAATAGCACTTGCTAAATATCCATTATCAAGCATCCATTTTACACTAGAATGAGCCTCTCTTTTACTCATTTTAACACCTTCTTCATTTAAAATGATAGGCAAATGCGCATAAGTCATGCTTTTATCATAACCCAAACTTGCTCTAATATGCTCTTGCTTAGGAGTATTTGAAACATGATCTTCTCCCCTTATAATACAAGTAACACCTTCTAGCATATCATCAACAGCACAAGCAAAATTATAAGTTGGGGTTTTATCTGCTCTCATAATCACAAAACTATCAATATCTTCAGGATTAAAACTAATCTCGCCTTTAATATAATCAGTAAATTTCATTTGAGATTGAGGTTTTTTAAGACGGATTACAAAAGGTTTCTCACAATTTAACACATCAATATCTGCTAATTTTTCACAAGTACCATCATATCTATATGCTTGATTTTTGCATTTAGCTAATTCTTTTTTATGAGCTAATTCATCCTCAGTACAAAAACAAGCAAAAGCTTTTTTTTCACTTACTAGCTTTAAAGCCATTTGACGATGAAATTTCAAATTCTCACTTTGTACATAATAATGCTGCCAAGTTATACCAAATTCTTTTAAAATAGCTTTTATTTCCTCTTCTTTTCCAGCAATATTTCTAGCATTATCCGTATCTTCAATACGCAAAATAAAATCTGTATTTTCTTGTCTTGCTTTAATATAATTAAACAAAGCTGCTCTTAAATTTCCAATATGCATATCTCCAGTAGGCGATGGTGCAAACCTATACATTATTTATCCTTTTAAAACTTTTTTATCATTATACAATTAAATACTTGCTATTTATTTTAAAAAAACAAAGTTCACACAAAATTCACTCAATATTTATATGATTTCACAAATAATTCAATTTAAAGGATAAAAAATGAAATTAAAAATAGCTTTAATGGCATTAGCTCTAGCAAGTTGTGTTTTTGCAAGAGATATGGTTGTAGGTATAAATGCTTTACCAGCAAATTCTAAAAATTTTATACAAAAACACTTTACAGGCTCAAACATAGCTTTAGTTAAACAAGATATTGATAGTTTTGATGTTTATTTGGACAATGGAACTGAACTTGAGTTTTTCATCAATGGAGATTGGAAAGAAATTGATGCAAAATACAGACCAATTGATACTTCTTTTTTAAGTCCAAATGTTTTAGCAACGATTAAAAAAATGCACCCAAATGCAAGTATAATTAAAGTTGAAAAAGAAATTCAAGGTTATAAATTTAAGCTTAATAATATGATGGAAATTTATACTGATGTAAATGGAAATTTCTTAGGACAAAAATTTGATGATTAAAAATTAAGCTAAGCTTTTGCTTAGCTTTTATAAGAATTTAGAGCAAGCTCTTGTATATTATAATTAGCAACTCTCTCATAAGTAAAGCCTTTTTTCTCTAAAAAATCAAGTAAAATTTTCTCCATTTTTTCTAAAGCACTCAAGACTTCTTTTGAAAGTTTAAAACTCAATGGTTCTATGCGCTTTGGCACACAGGCTAAAATTTGAGTTTTAGGCAAATCTCCCATAAGCTCCATGTATTGTAAAGTTTGAAGCATCTCAACCTCATGTGCACTACCACTCCAATTAACTTTTTTTGGCATTGCATCATAAGGAAAGAAAAAAATATCTCCGATCTTAGCATCATCTGCTGCAATACAATCAATCACAACCATTTCATCATATTCAGCTATAATATAGCTAAGTTGCAAAGCCAAAGTTCCACCATCTACAAAGCTCACTGAGTCTTTTTCGTGATAAAACTTATAATTTTTTTCTAAAAGTTTGCAAAGATGAACGCCTAAGCCCTCATCTGCAAACATAATATTACCAATACCTAAGATTAGAAGTTTCAATGATTTTCTCTTACAAATTTATAACCACTAAAGATAGCATCTAAAGCACCATCTTTGCCTTTAACTGAGTTAAACACAGCCATATAAATATGCACTGGAACAAAAATCAACACAATCCACATTAAAATTCTATGGTAGGTTCTAACATCAGCTAATCCACCTAACATTACTTCAATAGGTCTTAAGATGTTATATAAAAATCCACCCAAGCCTTCATGATATACATGCATATAAAGGATTAATCCTGTTAAAATAAGTCCAAACATAACAAGATAAAAGAAAAAATAAGTTACAAATTGCAAAGGATTATATACACCTTGCAAATGCGGGTGCTTTCCTAAGAAAATGTAAAATTTAATCTGCTCTATCCATAATTTTACATTAAAAATATCTTTTATGCTTTTTCTCTCACCATCACTTTTTGAATCAAAAAAGAACAAATATGTTTTAAAAATCACACAAGCTATTAAGATAAATCCAAAAATTTGGTGTACCATACGGTATTTTGCCTGCATAAATAAAGTTGGTTCAGATGAAATAGATGGAGATTGAAACACATAAGAAATATAATATCCAGTCCCTACTAAAATCACGATCGCAACTGCTCTTAACCAATGTGTAAAACGAAGGCCAATACTGAATTCGTATTCAGCCTTTCTGTTTGATTTTAAGGAATGTTTAGAATCCATACTAAAGTCCTTTCCTTATAAATTTACATTAACTTTATACTCGCTAAGATTATTGCCTTTAGTATCCATTACATGCACAGCACATGCTATACAAGGATCATAAGAGTGAATAGCTCTTATTACTTCTAAAGGTTGTTTAACATCAGCTAGTTTCATACCGATAAGACATTGCTCATAGCTACCGCCTACTCCATTTGCGTCTTTTGGACTTGCATTCCAAGTAGAAGGTACTACTGCTTGCCAATTTTCAATTACACCATTTTTAATTCTGCACCAATGACTCAACGCACCACGAGGCGCACTTCCCATAAATCTACCTTTGTATTCTTTATTTTTATCGATTACATAAGTAGCACAAGTACTTTCATCTGTTTTTAAATTTTCGACTAAAGAATTAAATGCTTTTAAACCATGATCAGCAATGATTTTAGCTTCAATCGCTCTAGCACCTGTTCTTCCTAAAGTACTCATAAGTGCTTTAAGTGGTAAATTTGTGGTTTTTAAGAATGAATCAACCGCTTCTACTACGATTTTATTACCCTTAGCATAATTTACTAAAATATTTGCTAATGGTCCAACTTGCATAGGTAAATTTTCATATCTTGGAGCTTTAATCCAGCTGTATTTACCTTTAGTATCAAATACCTTACTATGAACCATATTACCTTTATCATCAATGCTTTCACCATCAATTAAGCCTGTATAGTTTGGATTAGTTTTGCCATCATAAGGATGTAAAGCTTCATTGTCTGCATACCATGATCTTGTAGCTTCTTCAGTGATTTTAGCTTCATCTACTTCTTCAACCTTACTCAAATCACCATTTCTAATAATACCACCTTCAAACAGCCACTCATCGCTAGAAACTTGGAATTCTTTTTCAGTGTAGAAATTATTTACCCCTACATCATTTAACACACTTGCTTCTTTAGAATAAGCTTTTGCAGCCATTATGATATCTGGATAATAAGCACGATTAATAAAATCAGCTACTTCTTGGAATTTAGTCATATATTCAGCCATTCTTGATGGGTTTAAAAGATCCATAACACAAGTCACACCACCTACTGTTAAGCTTTGTGGATGAGGATTTTTAGCACCAAAAATCGCCATAGCTTGAGCTATTGTTCTTTGAATTCTTAAACATTCTAAATAATGTGAAAGCGCAATAAGGTTTTGCTCAGGAGTAAAGCGATAAGTTGCGTGTCCATAATAAGCATTTGCAAATGGTCCAAGATTTCCTTTATCTACAAAGGTTTTTAGTCTTTGCTGTACTTCTAAAAGTTTATCTGCACCTGTTGCATAAGGCATATCGGTATATTTAAATGCTTCATCACTTGCTTTTTTTACATCAGCACTTAAAGCACTTACAACATCAACAAAATCAAGCCCATGAAGTTGATAAAAATGCACCACATGATCATGCATGTATAAAGCTGCATTCATTAAAGTTCTGGTTAAAACAGCATTTAATGGCGGGGTAATACCTAAAGCATTTTCTACCGCAATAATCCCTGCTCTATAGTGTGAAAAAGTACAAACACCGCAAATTCTTTGAGTTAAAAAGCCTGCATCTCTTGGATCACGACCTTTTACAATAGTTTCCAAACCTCTCCATAGAGTTGATCCTGAATATGCTTCTTTAATGACATTATTTTCATCAACCACCACTTCAACTCTTAAGTGTCCTTCTATTCTAGTAAGTGGATCTATAATAATTCTTTTTGACATTCTTAATCCTTATTCTTTTCTAATGAAGCAATTACAGCGTGCGCAGCAACAGCAACACCTGTTACACAAAGCACACCTATACCAATTTTATCTGAAATACTATCAGCACCCAAACCATAAACAGTATCAAATAACCTTCCTGCCATCACTTCTTCAAAAGGCCCCATAGTATCCCAAAAATCTGGTTCAGAACAACCTATACAACCATGTCCAGCTTGGATTGGCCATGAAGTATGTTGATTAAATCTTTCTCTTGAGCAATTATTAAAAGTATAAGGTCCTTTACAACCTACCTTGTAAAGACAATATCCCTTTTTTGCCCCTTCATCACCAAATTGTTGCACAAATTCACCCGCATCAAAGCGTCCTCTTCTTTCGCAAAGATCATGAATTCTTAATCCATAAGCCCATTTTGGTCTATTATAAGCATCAAGCGCTGGCAATGTTTGATACAATATATAATGAATCACATTACCTATAATGTTTTTCTCGCTTGGAGGACAACCTGGAACGTTAATAACTGTTTTATTTGTAACTTTACTTAAACTCACAGCATTGCTTGGATTAGGTCTAGCAGCTTGAATACCACCAAAAGCTGAACAGGTGCCTATAGCAAAAATAGCCAAAGCATTATCACAAGCTTGAACTGCTATTTGCTTGCCTGTTTTACCGTGTGGTCCTATAGTTAAAAAGTTTTCTGTAGCGCCTGTTGGTATACCACCTTCTACCATTAGGATATATCTACCTTTGTATTTTTCCATAGCAGCTTCAAGATTATGCTCAGCTTGCCAACCTGCTGCACCCATTATAGTTTCATGATATTCTAAAGAAATATGATCAAAAATTAAACTATCAATAGTAGGAGCATCACTTCTTAATAAACTCTCAGAACATCCTGTACATTCAGCCATATGAAGCCAAATCACTGGAAGTCTATCACTAAGCTCAGCAGCTCTTGCAACTACTGGAGTAAAGCTAGCAGGTAGTGCTAAAAATGCAGTCATTGCACTAGCCCATTTCATAAAATCTCTTCTTGAAAAACCTGATTGTTCTAAGGCTTTAGAGATAGAAATCTCATTTTTCAAAAGAGGAAGTTTTTCTAATGCGTCTAAACGGCGATTAAAAATATCTAAATCACTCATTTGTTGTTCCTTAAATATAGAAATATCATTAAAGATTTTAAAACATTTATTGTTAAGAATAGATAAAAAATAATATTTTTTTAAACAAATATACGAAGTATTTACAATTTAATGTTAATAGGATAATTTTACTCTAAAATAAGCAAGTATTGCACTTGCTTATTGTTTAATAATGACAATCTCGTCATCTTTAGAATCTATAATAATCTCATCATTTTCATTTAATTCATCCGATAATATCATATCACTTAATTTATCTTCTACCATGTCATATAAGGCTCTTTTTAATGGTCTTGCGCCAAAATCTACATCAAAACCAACCTTTGCTATTAACCTAGCAGCATTATCACTCAAACTTGCCTTGATACCTCTATTTTCAAGACTTTTTTGCAAGGTATTAAAAAGCAATTTAACTATTTTTTCAGCCTCACTTTCTCCCAAAGGATTAAAAGTAATAATATCATCTAAACGATTTAAAAACTCAGGTCTAAAAAAGCTTCTAAGAGCTTCTTTGATAGCTTTTTCTCTTTCTTCGCCCTTTAACTCCATAATAAAATTTGCACCTATGTTAGAAGTTAAGATAATGATAGTATTAGTAAAATCCACCGTTACGCCTTTACTATCTGTAGCCCTACCATCATCTAAAATTCCCAAAAGTATATTAAATACATCTTTATGGGCTTTTTCTACTTCATCAAATAAAATCACGCTATAAGGCTTTCTTCTAACAGCTTCAGTTAACTCCCCGCCTTCTTCATGCCCTATATATCCTGGAGGTGCACCTAAAAGTCTTGATATGCTGTGTTTTTCCATAAATTCACTCATATCAAAACGCACCATAGCTTTTTCATCATCAAATAAAAATTTAGCCAAAGCTTTAGCACTTTCTGTTTTACCTACCCCAGTTGGCCCTAAAAATAAAAAGCTTCCTATAGGCTTAGTTGCTTGATTTAGCCCTGCTTTATTACGCTTAATAGCTTTAGCCAAAGCACTCAAAGCCTCATCTTGTCCTACGACGCTTTCTTGTAAATACTCTTGAATGTGTAAATATTTTTGCTTTTCAGAAGTAAGCATTTTTTGCACGCTAATACCTGTCCATTTACTTAAAATACCAGCTACTAAATCCTCATCTACTTGGTTTTTAAGCAAAACTCCTTCTTGGGTCATTTGTTTCCATTTTTCTTCTAAATTTAATACCTCTTTTTCGCACTCTAAAATTTTGCCATATTCTATTTCAGCAGCTTTTTGGAAATCTCCTTTATTTTTAGCTAAAATAGCTTCATTTTTTAAAGTATCGATTTCTTTTTTCTTTGCACTTATACCATTAAATACTGCTTTTTCATTTTCAAATTTAGCATTAAGTTTAATTTGCTCTTCTTTTAAATTTGCTAATTCTTTTTTAATCTCTTCTAATCTTTTTTCATTAATTTCATTTTCTTCCATTTTTAAAGCTTCATTTTCTACTTCTAAGCTTTCAATTTGTTTTCTAACCTTTCTTAAAGAATTTGGCTCACTTTCTATTTGCATTTTTAATTCTGCTGCGGCCTCATCAATTAAATCAATCGCCTTATCAGGTAAAAATCTATTAGCTATATAACGCTTAGATAGTTTTGCAGCTGCTACCAGTGCACTATCATTAATAGTTACATTATGATGAATTTCTAATTTTTCTTTTATACCTCTTAGCATTGCTAAAGCTTCATTCACGCTAGGTTCAGCTACATTTACAGGTTGAAATCTTCTTTGCAAAGCCGCATCTTTTTCAAAATATTTTCTATATTCTTTTAAGGTTGTAGCGCCTATAGTATGAAGCTCACCTCTTGCTAAAGCAGGTTTTAAAATATTTGCTGCATCCATACTTCCTTCATTTGCACCTGCACCTACAATGGTGTGAATTTCATCTATAAATAAAATTATATTTTTGTGTTTTATTACTTCATTTACAACAGCTTTTAATCTATCTTCAAATTCACCTCTGTATTTTGCTCCTGCTATTAAAGCACTCATATCCAAGGCTATGACTTTTTTATTTTGCAATGAAGTAGGAACATCTTTTTTTACTATTCTTTGTGCTAAAGCTTCTACTACAGCAGTTTTTCCTACCCCTGGCTCACCTAATAAAATAGGATTATTTTTAGTTTTTCTGATTAAAATTTGCATTAATCTTTGAATTTCTTCTTCTCTGCCTATGACAGGATCAAGTTCATTGTTTTTAGCTTTCATAGTCAAATCAATACCAAATTTAGACAAAGAATCAAGCGTTTCATCGCTTGTTTTGGTTTCTATTTTAGCTCCAGCTCTAATAAATTCTAATTCTTTTTTAAATTCATTTAAATCTACAAATTTAGATAAAAGTTCTTTAATAACCCCACTCGTACTTTCTGAGACAAGCCACATATCCACAGCCAAATAGCTATCTTTGTTTTCTAAAGCAAAGCCTTTTGCTTTTTCTAAAGAATTAATAAATTCATTTGAAAATTTAATATTATCTTTATTTACATTTGAGCTAGTAGGAAAAGATGAAATTTTACTTTTTACTTCTAGCTCAAATGCCTCTTTAGAAACATTTAATTTATTAAAAACTTGATTTAGCAAACTTGAACTATCAATACTTAAAGCCCATAATAAATGCAAAGGTTTTATTTCACTATTCTTAGAATGAATGGCCAAAGAAATCGCACTTTCTATATTTGAAAGCATAGAATCTGTTAAAAAATCTTGTATATTTGCCATTTTTGCTCCTTTTTTACTTTTATATGAGATGTATTATATAACTTTAGTCTATTATTGTCAAGTTTATTTAGTTATATTTATAAATAATTTTTTATATAAACGCACTAATATAATAAAAATATTTACTTTATTTACGATTTTTTAAGCAAAAATAACTAAAATTAGATAATTATTTTATGAATTCATATTTATTTTGGAGTTTTTCCTTTGAAGACAAAAAGAAATCTTATTATCGCAGCTAGCATTTGCAGTTTAGTAACTGCTTCTTTTATTTTTACTAATTTACAAGCTAAAAACCCCGCTCCTAGTGAAGCAGAAAAGAAAATAGAAGCTTTATCTAAACTCACAAGAACCATGTCCATTATAGAACAATACTATGTTGATGATGTTAATTATACAGATTTGGTTGATAAATCCATAGCAGGCTTACTAACAAATTTAGATGCTCATTCTTCTTTCTTAGATGAAAAAGGTTATAAAGAACTTAAAGAGCAAACTAATGGAGAATTTGGTGGACTTGGCTTTACTATTACGCAAAAAGATGGAGCAATTAGCGTTGTAGCTCCTATAGAAGGAAGTCCAGCAGATAAAGCAGGTATTAAAACTGATGATATTATCTTAAGAATTAATAACGAATCAACTTTAGGTATGACTTTAAATGAAGCTGTTTCTAAAATGCGCGGAGAACCTAAGACAAAGGTCACTCTAACTATCTATAGAAAAGGCGATGCAAAACCATTTGATGTCAATTTAAAAAGAGATATTATAAAAGTAGATAGCGTTTATACAAAATTAATCGAAAATGAAAACTTGCTTTATTTAAGAGTGACTAATTTTGATAAAAATGTCGTAGATGAAGCTAGTAAAGCTATCAAAAAACATCCTAATGTAAAAGGAATTATACTAGATCTTAGAACTAACCCGGGTGGTATTTTAAATCAAGCCGTAGGCTTAGTAAATCTTTTTGTAGATAAAGGAGTCATTGTCTCACAAAAAGGAAAAATAGAAAATGAGAATGTAGAATTTAAAGCAAATCCTAGTAAAAAAATCACCAACGCACCTTTAGTAGTGCTTGTAAATGGTGGTAGCGCTAGTGCAAGTGAGATTGTAAGTGGGGCTTTACAAGATTTCAAACGCGCTATTATCATAGGAGAAAAAACCTTTGGAAAAGGTAGTGTACAGCTTATATTACCTATGGATGAAAAAGGCAAAGAAGGTTTAAGACTTACTATAGCAAAATATTATTTACCAAGTGGTAGAACCATACAAGCTGTCGGGGTTAGTCCTGATATAGAAGTATTCCCAGGAAAAGTAAGTAAAGAAGAAAATCATGGCTTTGAAATCAAAGAAAGCGATCTAAAAAAACACTTACAAGCTGAACTTGATAAAATCGGACATCAAGAAAAGAAAAAAGATAATAAAGAAGATAAAAATATCATCACCAAAGAACAAATTGATAATGATATACAATTAAAAACTGCAATAGATGCAATCAAAATTTTAAACATCACAAAAGGAGAGTAAAATGGCAACAAAACTAGATCTTTTATACGAGGGAAAAGGTAAAAAAATGTTTAAAACTGATGATGAGAATTTACTCATCACGGAATTTAAAGATGATTTAACTGCTTTTAATGCAGAAAAAAGAGGTAATGAAGCGGGAAAAGGTGCGTTAAATTGTAAAATTAGTACTGAAATTTTTCATCTTTTAGAAAAAGAAGGTATTAAAACACACCTAGTAGAAACTATCAGCGATAAAGAACAAATTGTAAAAAAATGCAATATTATACCTATTGAAGTTATTACTAGAAATGTAGCCACAGGATCTTTAACAAAAAGATTGGGCATTAAAGAGGGTACGATTTTACCTTTTGCTGTAGTTGAGTTTTGTTATAAAAATGATGATTTAGGCGATCCTATTATCAATGATGAGCATTGTTTGATTTTAAATTTAGTAAAAAGTGAAAAAGATTTAGAATTAATAAAAAACATTGCAAGACAAATCAATTCTATCTTGGTTAAATTCTTTGAATCTAAAGGTTTAAGATTGATTGATTTTAAATTAGAATTTGGTATTGATGGTGAAGGAAATATGATACTAGCTGATGAAATTAGCCCTGATAGTTGTAGATTTTGGGATAGCAAAACTAATGAAAAATTAGACAAAGACCGCTTCAGACAAGATCTAGGTAATGTAAAAATGGCCTATGAAGAAGTATTAAAAAGAATTTTAAGTTAGGAAAAATAATGAAAGTAACTGTAAATATCACACTAAAAAACGGGGTTTTAGATCCTCAAGGCAAAGCCATAGAAAAGGCTTTGCATTCTTTAGATTTTAATAACATATCAAATGTTAAAACCTCAAAACAAATTAGTTTTGATATAGCTTGTGAGGATAAAAAAGAAGCTTTAAAACATGTTGATTTAATGTGTAAAGAATTGCTTGCAAATACTGTGATAGAAGATTATGAGATAATATTATGAAAGTAGCTATTATTCGTTTTCCCGGAACTAATTGCGAGTTTGATACAGCTTATGCTTTTGAAAAACTAGGTGTAAAAATTGAAATCATTTGGCATGAAAGACAAGATTTTAGTGCTGATTTAATTGTTTTACCAGGTGGATTTTCTTATGGAGATTATTTAAGATGTGCAGCCATTGCAAAACTTGCTCCTGCTATGAAAACACTTAAAGAACATGTACAAAAAGGTGGATATGTCCTAGGTATTTGCAATGGTTTTCAAATTTTATTAGAACTTGGTCTTTTAAAGGGAGCTATGAAACATAATAATAGCTTAGGTTTTATTTCTAAAATGCAAGCATTGCAAGTAGTATCAAACAATAATGCTTTTTTGAAAAATTTCCAAAAAAATGACATTATAGAATTGCCTATTGCTCACGGAGAAGGAAATTATTTTAATAGCGAAGATGGTATTAAAATACTAGAAGATAAAGATATGATTTTATTAAGATATATCAATAATCCAAATGGCTCCTTAAACGATATAGCTGGAATTTGTGATGAGAATAAAAAAGTTTTTGGACTTATGCCACACCCTGAAAGAATGTGTGATGATATACTTGGCTCAAAAGTAGGACTTAAAATGTTTGAAGGATTTTTAAATTGCTAAAAACCTTCAAAGTTTTTTGTGTTTTTTTACTAGCGTTTAATTTATATGCTCAAGAAAATAGCGTTTTTGAAGATTATAACACCCTAGAAAAAAACTACAATCAATTAGACGATCAAGCTAAGCAAATTTATCAAACTATCGCTCCAAGTGATGAGAGTAATTATGAAAGTAAAATCAATGATGAAAATTTTATTCCTCAAGGCTCTTTAGTATTAAACGCAAAAGAATACACTGATGAAGCTTACATAGATGAAGCTTTTGCTATAGATCTTGAGGTTATCACCACAACTAATGTAAGTTTTGATTTAAATGTGAGTTTTGAAAAAAATGACGATATGCTTTGGATTAATCCTAATCCTATTTGGGAGCAAAAAGCTAATTCATATCATACAAAATTATGGTTTGAAGCAAAAAGTTTAAATGCCAATTTAAATAAAATCATCGTTTCTTTAAGCAGAAATGATCATATTTTTCAAAGCTCATCACTAATTATAAAACCTATTAGACTTAAAAAAATCGACGCTCCTTCTAACAAATACTCACACATAGTTGCAAGTAATTTAGAAGTAAAACAAGTAAAAGCAAGCCATTTTGACAATGATAATATGATTTTATTTATAGAACTTGCAGGAGAAAACACAAACCTAGCAAGTTTTAATATAAAAGATATTCAAAAACAAGGCGTAGAGGCTATTAAAGGCGATTTTGAAAAACAAAGTGGATTTTATTATGCTATTTTAGATAAAAGCAAAACACGCTTTGATTTTTCTTATTTTAATTTAAATTCTAAAGAATTAAAAGATTTTTCTTTAAAAATAGAACTTAAAGAAGATAGCATTAGCACACAAAGTGATTTAAATCCAAAAACCAATGACTTTAATTTTTACAAACAAGTATTTTTGTGGAGCTTGTGTGGTATTTTTGCTTTATGGTTTGTATTTAAGAAAAGCTATGTAGCTTTAGGCTTAGCAATTTTGGCTCTAATAGCAAGTTTTTTAGCCCAAAATAACATATACAAAGCCATATTAAAAGCTGAAAGTAAAGTGCAAATTTTACCAACTCTTAACTCAACTCATTTTTATTCTGGAAAATATAACCAAGAAGTAGAAGTGTTAGATTCAAGAGATGAATATAAAAAAATTTTATTTAATAATGGAAAAATAGGCTGGGTAAAAAGTGAAGATTTATCAAAGATTTAAAGCTTTAGTATTTTGGATTGAATTTATTTTTTCTATTATATTTTTATGCATTGCCTTTTTATTATTACAATCACAAGAAAAAATTTGGAAAATCAGAAAAGCATGGTCAAAATTGCAAAAATATGTAATAAATTATAAAATCCAAACTCAAGGTTCTATACACCCTCAAGCTAATTTACTTTTAATCAATCATCAAAGCTTGTTAGACATAGTTGTTTTGGAAGATCTATGTCCAAAAAATATATCTTGGATAGCAAAAAAAGAACTTGGTGAACTCCCCGTTTTTAAAACTTTGATTAAAAAACCTAAAATTATTTGTATAGATAGAAGTCCAAAAGGTCTAGTAAAACTTTTAAAAGAAGCCAAAGAAAGACTAAAAGAAGATAGAATTTTGGCTATTTTTCCAGAAGGTACAAGATCTAAAACACAAAAACTTTTAAAATTTAAAGTTGGAGCTAAAATTTTAAGTGAAAAACTTAATCTAAAAGTCCAACCTGTGGTAATTGTTGATTCAGCTAAAATTTTAGACACGCAAAACTTTAGCGCAAAGAGTGGCGTTTTAAAAGTAGTATTTCTTGATCTTGTTGATATAAGTAAAGATGATTGGCTTGAACAAACTAGAGAAAAAATGCAAACAATCTTAGACAATGAAAGGTCAAAAGCTTGATTAGCACAATTTTGGCTGTAGGTTTTGGTGGCTTTTTAGGGGCTATATCTAGAATGCTTACTAGTAGCTTTTTTAATAAAATCATTCCACATGATTTTCCCTATGGTACTTTACTTGTTAATATCATAGGATCTTTTTTAATGGGCTTGTTTTTTTCTTATGCAAACTCTAAAGGTGTGCATATTTTTACTAAAAGTTTAATTAGTACAGGTTTTTTAAGTGCTTTTACGACTTTTTCAACTTTTTCTTATGAAAATTTGCTATTTTTGCAAAGTGGTGATTATTTTCACTTTTTTCTAAATATTATTTTAAATGTTATCCTTTGTCTTTTGGCAGTATGGATTGGTTTTTTAATTTTTAAATAAAGGAGATATAAATGCAATTTCAAACTGAAGTTAATCAACTTTTACAACTTATGATTCATTCTTTGTATTCAAACAAAGAAATTTTTTTAAGAGAGCTTATTTCTAACGCAAGCGATGCACTTGATAAACTTAGTTATCTAAGCGTGAGTGATGATGCTTATAAAAATTTAAAATTTGAACCAAAAATTCAAATAAACTTCAATCAAGAAGCAAAAACCCTAACCGTAAGTGATAATGGTATAGGTATGAATAAAGAAGATTTGATCAATCACCTTGGAACCATTGCTAAAAGTGGTACAAAAAGCTTTTTAGAAAACTTAAGTGGTGATGCCAAAAAAGACTCACAACTTATAGGACAATTTGGTGTAGGCTTTTACTCTGCTTTTATGGTGGCTTCTAAAATAGAGGTTTTAAGCAAAAAGGCATTAGATGATAAAGCTTATCTTTGGACTTCTGATGCTAGTGGTTATGAAATAGAAGATGCAAACAAAGATGAGCAAGGCACTTGCATAACCTTACATTTAAAAGATGAAGAATTTTTAAACTCATACCGCATTGAAAGTATAGTAGAAAAATACTCAAATCACATACAATTTCCTATTTTTATGGAAAAAGAAGAATATTTGCCATTAGAAGAAGGTGAAAAAGAACCTAAAAAAGAATTAAAAAACACTCAAATTAACACAGCAAGTGCTTTATGGAGACAAAATAAAGCCAGCTTAAAAGCTGAAGATTATGAAAGATTTTATGAACAAAACTTTCATGATTCAAACAAACCTATGCTTTATATCCACACAAAAGCTGAAGGTTCTATAGAGTATAATTCTTTATTCTTTATACCTGCACAAGCTCCATTTGATTTATATAGAGTAGATTATAAAAGTGGTTTAAAACTTTATGTAAAAAGAGTTTTTATCAGCGATGATGATAAAGAATTATTACCAACTTATTTAAGATTTGTGCGCGGGATTATCGATGTAGAAGATTTACCGCTTAATGTAAGCCGTGAAATTTTACAAGAAAATAAAATTTTAAAAAGCGTTCAAGAAGCAAGTGTTAAAAAAATCTTAGCTGAACTTAAAAAATTCAAAGAAAAAGATAAAGAAAACTATCTTAAATTCCATGAGAATTTTGGAAAAGTTTTAAAAGAAGGTTTATATGGTTTTGGCGAAAATAAAGACGCTATAGCTAGGCTTTTATACTTTAAAAACTCAAATAAAGAAGAATTAATTGATCTTGAAGAGTATAAACAAAACCTAGCTGAAGGTCAAAATGAAATTTTTTATATTAGCGGAAAAAATGAAAAACTTTTAAGAAATTCTCCTCTTCTTGAAAGTTATAAACAAAAAAATATCAATGTTTTATTGCTTGATGAGGAAATTGATACCATAGTTATGCCTATGATGAATGAATTTGAAGGTTTAAAATTTAGCGCTATCAATCATCTAGCTAGTGAAGAAACTAGCGAAGAGCAAAAAGCTGAATTTGCAAGCTTGCTCATTAAAATAAAAGAAGTTTTAAAAGATGAAGTTGAAGAGGTAAAACTTAGCCAAAGACTTTCAAATAGTCCAAGCTGTATTGTTTATGATCAAAATAAACCTGATTTTGCTATGCAACAAATTCTTAAACAAATGGGACAAGAACAGCAAGTTAAACCTATACTTGAAATCAATCCTAATCATGAAATTTTAAAAGCCTTAAAAGAAAATGATACCTTAGCTAATGAAATGGCACATATTCTTTTAAATATGGCTAAACTTAGTGAAGGTATGGGTATAGATAACCCTAGCGAATTTAACAATGCCTTAAGCAAAATCGTTTCTAAGGCTTTAGAAAAATGAAAAATATAGCTATTTCTAAAGATATTTTGCACGAATTTTGTATTATAGATGTAAGAACCCCAAGCGAATGGAAAAGCGGAGTTATAAAAGAAGCTATACCCATCGCACTTTGCGATGATAATGGCTTTATGAATGAAAATTTCATCCAAGAGTTTAAAGAAAAAGTAGATTATCAAAATAAAAACATAGCCTTTGTGTGTGCTACAGGCTCAAGAAGCAAACATACTGCTATGATGATAGAAGATGCTCTAGGTATAGAATGCACCAATCTAGATGGTGGCATGGTAGCGCTTTTATCGCAAGGCTATGAAGCTACAAAAAAGGAAGGTTAATTATGAAGAAAATATTTTTATCTTTGACACTTTGTACTAGTTTTGTTTTAGCAGAAGTCAAAAATATCGATATTAATGCGGATATTTTGGAAAATTATCAAGTAATTGATGTTAGAAAACCTAGTGAATGGGCGCAAACTGGTACAATAAAAAACGCCATTAAAATTAGCTTTTATAATGAAGATGGCAGTGTAAATAAAAATTTCGTTGAGGAAATTAAAAAGATTTCAAGTAATAAACCTATCGCTATAGTTTGTAGAAGTGGTTCAAGAAGCGCTAAAGCTTCTGCTTTACTAGATCAAAATGGCATAGAGGTTACTAATTTAAAAGGCGGTATGAACGCACTTTTATCACAAGGATACGTAACCTCAAAGTAAGTCTAGTTAGACTTACTTTTTCTTTGGCCTAAATACAGAAATTATCTCTTCGTTATTTTCAATATAAGCTCCACCTATTAAATCCACACAATAAGGAATAGCAGGAAATATAGGCTCAATGCATTCTCTTATAGCTTTTGGATTACCCGGTAAGTTAATAATTAATGATCTTCCTTTTATACCCGCACTTTGTCTTGAAAGTATAGCTGTTGGTACATATTCTAAGCTTTTTGCACGCATTAACTCCCCAAAACCTGGTAGCATTTTATCACACACTGCTTGTGTTGCTTCTGGTGTAACATCACGCAAAGCAGGCCCCGTACCCCCTGTAGTAAAAATCAAATCACATTTTATTTCATCAGCCAAATAAGCTAATTTTTCTATAATTAAATCATACTCATCAGGAATTAGCTCATAATAAAAACTTTTTTCATTTTTTATATAAGAATCTAAAATTTTTTCTATCTCTACTCCAGATTTATCTTCATAAACTCCGCTACTTGCCCTATCTGAAAGTACTAAAATTCCTATTTTTACCATTTTTACTCCATTATGATTTTTTCTACATCTTGTTTTTCTATTTTTTCATTTTCTAAAAGAATGCTAGCTAATCTCACAACTTTTTCCTTCATTAACTCTAAAAATTCTTTCACTTCTTGCTTTTGCTCTTGCAATAAACTCTCATTTGCCATAGCAAAAGTTTCCATGAAAGTAAGCAATTCTTTAACCTTTAAAAGATCGCTTTGTGCATTAGTATAGCTTTCATTAAAAATAAGCTCCATAGCAACTGAGCCTGCTAGAAAAACTTTTATTTTATTTAATAATTCTGATTTTGATTTGATAGTATTTTCATACTCTTTAAATCTATCTTCGATTAGGGTAATTTTTTCAAATTTAACATCAAAATAAAAAGCACACAAAGCTTTAGCTGCTTGGTATGTGGCTTGAATTTTTCTTTCCTTATCACTTAGAGAGAAAATCTTTTTTTTACCCATTAAAACCTTATTAAGCACTGCAAAAAAATCATTTTCTTCTATTAAATCTGATTTTCTTCTTATAGCATTAATGGCCGCTTCATTAACTAAAGTCTCTAAAGCTGCTCCACTAAAACCCACACTAGCTTTTGCGATTTTTTCTAAATCTACACTAGATTTTTTTTCTTTCATATAATTTTGTAAAATATGCATTCTATCTTTAAAATCAGGCAAAGATATAAAAATTCTTCTATCAAAACGCCCTGATCTTAATAACGCATTATCCATAAGATCGATTTTATTTGTAGCGGCCATCACTATAACACCACTATTATCTTCAAATCCATCCATTTGAGTTAAAAGTTGATTTAGGGTATTATCTCTTTCTACATTAGAAAAATCCCCCCTACTTTTACCAACTGCGTCAATTTCATCTATAAAAATGATACTTGGAGCTTTTGATTTAGCTTTTAAAAAAAGCTCTCTTACTCTTTTTGCACCCATACCTACATAAATTTCTACAAAACTAGCCCCACTTTGATAAAAAAATGGCACCCCAGCCTCGCCTGCTACTGCTTTTGCTATCAAGGTTTTACCTACTCCAGGAGGCCCTACTAGTAAAACCCCTTTTGGCATTTTCACGCCAAAATCTTTATATTTTTGAGGATTTTTTAAAAAATCAACGATTTCTAAAAGCTCCACCTTGGCCTCATCAACCCCTGCTACATCTTTAAATTTAACTTCACTTACTACATCTTGTATAGTGTTATTTTGTTCATTTTTTTCTAAAATATTTTTTTCTAAAGAAAGTAAATTTTGTCTATCTTTATTTTTTTTATTAAGAAAGAATAAAAAACTTACAAGAAAAGCAAACAAAATAAATATCAAAAAAAACTCACTTAAATTATAATCTTTAGCATATTCTAAAGGAATTTTTTGCCACAAAGCATTTAAATCCACTACATCTTTAGCAATTAAAAAATTTCCTTCTTTGCTTTTTAATAATATTTCATTATTTTCTACTATGGCTTTTTGGATTAAATTTTGCTCTAAAAGCTCTTCATAAGCAGCCTTGCTAATATAATCAGGTTGATTTTTTATAAACGCAACTATTACAAAAACACAAAGCAATAAAAATGAAGCTAAGATAATCTTTTTATTTTTCATCCCCTAACCTTACATAGTTACAATCTTCTTTGCATTCATATTTTTCAATATTTATCCATTGTTTAGCAATATCTTCTTTGCTTGTAATTTTGATTTTATTAAAAAATTGATCATAACCTTCATAAAAACCATCTTTTTTACTCTCAACTAAAATTTCTAAAGTATCTTTTTGATTTTTTCTAAACTCATAATTATTTTGCGCGACTATATCTTTTAAAATATTTAATCTTTCTTTGGCTATTTCACCATTAATTCGTTCACTCATAGAAGCAGAATGTGTTCCATCACGCGGTGAGAAAATAAAAGCATGAATATGTGTAAGTTTAAATTGCTTGAAATTTTCTAAAGCTTCTTGCCATATTAATTCACTTTCTCCAGGGTGTGCTACAATAAAGTCTGTTCCTAAAGCAAAACCTTTTTGACTTAACTCATTAAACAGCGCTAAATCATTTTGCGTGTGTGATCTTCTGCGCATAATACGTAGCATTTTCTCATGAGTGTGCTGCAGGGCAATATGTAAATGCCTTTCAAGCCAAGACTCATCTAAAATTTCTTTAAAACTCTCATCAATTTGAGCAGGCTCCAAACTCCCAAGTCTTACTCTTTTTATGCCACTCACCTTACCTATTTCTTGCAATAATTTTCCAAGTGTAGTTTTATCTTTTAAACCATAACTTCCTATATTAGTACCCGTTAAAACTACTTCACTATAACCATTTTGTGCAAGAAGTTTGATTTGTTTTATTATTTCCTCACTTGGCATACTTCTTGATTTACCCCTAACACTTGGGATTATACAATAGCTACAAGCAAAGTCACATCCTTCTTGAATTTTTACAAAAGCTTTAGTATGATTTTCATAATTACTTACGATTTTTGTATCAATAAAGCGTAAATTTCCAATCTCATAAAAGGCTTTATCTTGCGAGATTAGCTCATTGATTTTATCTTTATTAGAAGCCCCTAAAACTCCAAAAATTTCTTTTTTATCAAAAAAATCCTTTCCCTTGCTTACAGCACCACAGCCTGTAAGTATAACCTTAACTCCATTTTTCTTTACACCATTAATATAGCTTCTAAGCCCGCTATCAGCACCATTTGTAACAGTACAAGAATTTATCACTATCACATCAGCTTCTTGCTCATTTTGTGTAACAATATGATCTTTAATATAAGTTTTTAATAATTGCGTATCATAAATATTAGTTCTACAACCAAAAGTTTTAAAATATACCTTTTTTTTCAAATATCTTCCTTATTTTCTATAAATTCATGTTTTGCCATATATAAATTTTGCGATGGATAAGCTATTTTTATATCATCATGCTTATTAAATTCATTAATGATTTCTTTGCTTATATTACTTCTTAAAATCAAAGCTGCATAAGAATTTGTCATATACCAAGCAGAAATTCTCATGCCATAACCTTCTAAAAATGTAAAAAACCTAGGCTCTACTTTAGGATTTCTAATGCTGTATTCATTTCTTAATTTACTCATAGATTCTTTTGCAATTTTTGTATAACCTTTAGAAGCTTTTATAACGATTTCTTCCACTATTTCTAAAGCCTTTTGATGATTTGAATCAAAAGTCAAAGTAATATCAAGTCCATCCCAAACTGTCTTCATACCATGATGGGTATAATTTGATATGAGATTAGTAAATATAAAATTATTTGGTATAAAAATTATCCTACCACTTCTTCGATTATCTGTATAAGTTAGCAAAGAAATATCTTCATATAAGGTTATTCTTAAAAACGAAATGTCAATTATATCACCGATATAATGTGTATTGTTTTGAAAAACTCTAACTCTATCACCCACTCTAAAACTTCCACCAAAAACTATCACACACCAACCAAGCATAGACATAAACATATCTTTCATAGCAATAGCTAAACCAGCAGAAGCAAAACCAAGCACAGTCACTAAGTAACTAATATTTTCAATATATCCAAAAAGCAAAATCAAAATAATCACATTGATATTAATAAAATTAATGATTTTATTTGCTGTATAAAAGCGATCATTATCGCCTATGTATTTTCTAGCTATAAATTTGAGTAAAAATGCTATGGCTATAACGATAATAATAGCCAAAACTATATTAAAAGCTCTTACACCTTGAATTTTAATAGAAGCTGCTGTTTTTTCAATTTCTTCTTGTATTTTTTTCTCATAAACAGAATAAGAAATTTCTCCAAAACGCAAGGTTTGCGAAAAATCTCTTACCATTTGATTGGATATTTTTAAATACTCATCATGTTCTTTACTAGGGGCCAATTTAGCTATCTCAGCCACTAAAACATTTTCTTTTATAAGCTCATCCAAGGTTTGCTTAAAACTATTTAAAAGATTAATATACTCTTCCTTATCACGTCTTAGTTTTTTTATGTGTGAGTATGCTGAAATGATGGCTAAAGGATTAGTTAGTTTATCTATTTTATCAACTTCTTCAGGAGCTAAAACCATCTTGGAAAAATTTGCACTTTTATACTCACTTAAAAGCTCTAATCTTTCTTTTAAGATTAAAATTTGTCTTTCTATAATGCTTTTATTGCGCTCATTAGCCTTTAAACTTTCTTTTTCTAAAGCTAAAATTTCATTTTGAGTTTTTCTATAAATATTAAAATTATTATATTTAATCACCCAAGTATTGTATGTTAAATTATTATGCAATTCATTGAGTTTTTGCTCTAAATGTTTTATATCATCTTGTGCTAAAAGCATCAAAAAAGGTAAAAATAAAAGTAAAAAAATCTTTTTCATGCAAACACCTCTAAAGTGCGTAAAATATCTTCTTTGTTTATATCATTTTTTATACAAGCTTTTCCCAAACCACAAGCTAAAATGAAATTAATCTTTTGAAAATGTGTCTTTTTATCCAAGAAAAAGGCATTGTAAAACTCTTGTGTATTTGAAATTTTATAAGATATAGGTAATTTAAATTTCACAAGTAAATTTTGCACTCTTTGGCATTCTTTCTCACTTAATAATCCTAAATTTAATGCTAAAATATTTGCCATATTCATACCTACAGCCACAGCTTCACCATGTAAGTATTTTTTATATCCTGTTTGATTTTCTATAACATGAGCAAAAGTGTGTCCATAGTTTAAAAGCATTCTTAAACCACTTTCTTTTTCATCTTGCGAAACCACACTAGCTTTAAGTTCTATGCTTTTTTGAATGATTTGAGCCAAGGTAATATCATCTAATTTAGCATTTAAAAATTTATCCTCGTCTAAATTTTCTAAAAAAGATAAAATTTTCTCATCAAAAACCACAGCCATTTTGATAAATTCAGCCATACCAGCAGCTAGTTCTCTTGAAGGTAAGGTTTTTAAAAACTCACTCTCACAATACACTGCTTTTGGCTGATAAAAAGTGCCTATTAGATTTTTGCCAAATTTATTATTCACTCCAGTTTTACCACCCACACTTGCATCCACACAAGCTAGTAAGGTTGTGGGAATATTGATAAATTCTATCCCTCTTTGATATATACTTGCTACAAAACCACCCATATCAGAGATAACCCCGCCACCAAAACTTATAAGCAAGCTTTTTCTATCTAGCTTATAAGCACACATTTGATCTAAGATATATTCTATAGTTTGTAAATTTTTATACTCTTCGCCATCTTTGATTTTTATGATAAAAAGCTCTTTAGCTTGAATTTTTTCCAAAAGCGTATCTAAATGCAGCTTTGCTACTAATTCATTAGTTAAAATCACTACTTTAGTATCAAAATTTAACTTTTCTAGCTCATTTATATAGACATTATAACTTGTATTATTTTCTAAATTTACCTTAACTTGCATTGTTTTCTCACAGCGATGGTATAAATAATTGATAATTTTTACTCATCTTATAATATATCGTATTTAAATCTGTTTTTAAAATTTTATTGAAATTACTTCCTAAAATTTTTTCATTAAATGGCACAAAATGCAATACATTTTGTTTATAAGAAAATTTATTGATAGGGTTATGTTCTTTTTCTTCTATTAAAAGTAATTTTTCATCATGGAGTTTTGAAAGGCTTTCAAAATATTGATGGTATTCAAAAATTTCAGCTTTATTTAGTTTTAAATCATAATAATACAAAGCAAGCCCTAGTTGGATTTGCTTATTTAAATCAAGCATAATAGAAGCAATACCTTCCACATCTTCAAAATTTGAGCTTAAAACCACCGATGATTTTAAGTCAGCAAAATCCCCTTTACCTGCTTTTAAAACAGGAATTTTTAAAGTAAAAAGAAAACTTTTTTCTTTTTCAAAAAGATAATCTTCCACTACAAGTAAACCTATGCTAGTATTTTCCACAAAAGGTTTAATGTTTTTTACATTTGTATTTTCATAGTCAAATATCACCTCAGTGCTATTTTTATGCAAGGCTTTAAGTTTATAATACATAGGAGTTAAAGTAGGATTAATCACTTTAAAATAAAGCTTTTTACTATTAATCCTTACATGCAAAAGCAAACTTGCAAAAATAAGCTTTTCTATAGCAAACTCACTCATTTTTTTCATATCTATAATACAAAGTATATTATCACCAAAAGGCGATGGAAAGCGTCCTAAACTTGTTTTAACATTAGTAAAAACACTTTGTAAAACTTTAGGATCACCTACGATTAAAATACTATCATTTGGCATTAAAATAAGCCCAGGTCTTGCTAGGATAAATTCATTATTTCTATAAACCATTACAATTTTAAAGCGTTTTTGGCTAATAGAGCTTATATGTCTATAAGCAAAGCTTGATCCTGCAGGAATTTTTACCTCCATTATCTCACCTTGTCCAAGCCCTATAAATTGTGCCATAGAAGGCATATTATCTAAACAACCTGTTAATCTCGTGCTTAAAGTATCATAAATATTAATCACTTCACAAAAATTATCATCAATTTGACTATTCCACAAATCCATGATAACTATGTTTAATCTTGGGTGTAATTTTCTTAAATTTTTATAACAAGCTAACATATCTGCTTCTTCTTGCATATAGATGATAGCTTGATGGAATTCTTCCTTTAATAAATTTTCTAGTTTAACCAAACTTGTAGGATCAAATTTATAAAAAGATATTTGTTCATTTTCTAAATCCAAATCCACACTTTCATCATTATAATAAACAACACTCAAAGACTCTTTAAAAGTTTTATTGCTATGAATTTTCCTTAAAAAATCTTTAGCAAAAATTCCATCAGCTAGTAATAAAATTTTATTCATTTACACCTCTAAAATATAAAATATAATTATAGCAAAGTTATAGTTTATATTTTAAAGTTTTTAATACTGGTTTTTGTTTTAAAAATACTTTTATCAAAAACATGCTTAACAAACTAGCAATCACTATAAAAATAATATAAATATAAAAATACTTCTCATACATAAAATTAACAATAAAGGGTGTTAAAAAACCAAAAATCGCATAAGAAACATTATAAGCAAAAGAAAGACCACTTGATCTTAACTCTGTAGTAAAAATTTGAGTCATAAAAATAGGAGCAAAAGCTATAATGCCTTGCGCAAAACAAGCAAGCAAATAAAATGATAAAAACCACTCATTATAAAAGCTAAAACTTATACCAAAAACTCCAAAAACCAAAGTAAAAATCAAACAAATTCTAAAATGTCCTAAAAAATCAGCCAAATACCCTTGTACTAAACTTCCTACTATGATCATCACTATGGCCAAATTTTGATATAACAAAGCAGTAGTTTTGCTTACTCCTAATAGGCTTTCAAAATATTGCGGTAGTATCATTAAAGTAGCTACCCCACTTGTTAAAACCACGGTAAGTAAAGCGCATATTAACATACTTTTTTTATGTGTTTTTAAAGCTTGTAAAAGTGGAAAATTTAAAATTTTTTCTTTTTCTTTTATGTTTTTAAAAGCTGGCGTTTCATTAAGCTTTGTACGCAAAAATAAAGCTAATATGCCAAAAACCCCCCCTATAAAAAAAGGAATTCTCCAAGCAAAGCTTTCTACTTCTTCTTTATCAAAATACGCATATATACTTAAAGTCGCTAAATTTCCAAGTAATAAACCTAAAGTTAAAGTCGCTGAAATAAAACCAAGTGCCAAGCCAAGTCTTTTTTTACTCACAAATTCACTCACAAAAACCCAAGCACCACTAACTTCAGCTCCTATGGCTAATCCTTGAGCTATCCGTATGATAAAAAGCATAAAAGTAGCTAAAAGTCCTATGCTTTCATAAGTAGGTAAAAAGGCCAAAACAAAACTTGGTACAACCATCAAAAGCATGCTAATATAAAAAACATTCTTACGCCCTTTAATATCTGCAAAATGTGCTAAAACAACAGCACCAAAAGGTCTAGCTAAATATCCTGCTCCAAAGGCTACATAGGTATAGATTAATGGCCAAAAATCATCATTTTGAGGAAAGAAAATTTTTGCAAAAACACTTGCAAAGAAGATAAATAAAACAAAATCATAAAATTCTAAAATACCACCTAAAGAAGCATAGATGGTATTTTTAAAAGCTTTTTGCATTATTAAATTTTGCCACCTTCGATTACTACATCATCAGCTTTTATATCATCACTAAAAAATGGCTTTAAGGTTTCATCATAAGCTTTATGAAAAAACTGCTCATTTTGTAATTTTACAATCAAATCATTGATAAATTTCACCATAGCTTCATCGCCTTTTTTTACAGCAGGAGCTATGACATCATGATTTCCAAGTTCTTTAATCACCACTTCAAAATTTGGATTTTCTTTAGCCCATGCAAAAAGCAATGCATTATCATGGCTTAGCACATCGCCTCTTTTTCCGATTAAAGCTGCAAAGGTTTCTGTGTTTTGATCAAATTTAATCGTTTTAATTTCTGGCATATTTTTTGTAAAATACGCATCAGCTGTTGTACCTTTATTTAAAATCAAAGTTTTGTTTTTTAAATCATCTATAGTTTTAATATCCGATCCCTTAGGAGCCACTACCCCAAGAGCAACTTTCATATAAGGCAATGCAAAATCCACCACAGCTTCTCTTTCTGGAGTTTTAGTAAAATTTGCTAAGATTAAATCTACTTTATTTGACTCTAAAAACTCCACCCTATTTGCTGCTTCAACTAAAACAAATTGTACTTTAGAATCATCACCCAAAAGTTCTTTTGCTATACGTTTAGCAAAATACACATCATAGCCTTGATTTTTCCCTTGAGCATCTAGATAACCAAATGGAGGTTTATCACCAAACACACCTATGCGGATAACACCTTGTTGTTTGATTTTCTCTATAGAGTTTTCATTAAAATTTGAATTTGAGCAGGCGCTAAAAAAAAGTGCCATTAAAAACGATAAAAGAAAAATCTTTTTCATATTTTTTCCTTAATGATTGAAATTTAAATTTTTAAACCTTATATTAATTTTTTAAACAAATCTTTTCTAAAATAAAATTAACGATGAAAATCAAACAAATTGAGAAATTTCTTCGCACGATCAGTTTTTGGATTTTCAAAAAATTCATCAGGCTTTGAAATTTCTACTATTTTTCCATCATCCATAAAAACTATTTTATCAGCAACTGCTCTAGCAAAACCCATTTCATGCGTAACTATAAGCATAGTCATACCATCTTTTGCTAAATTTAAAATCACATCTAAAACTTCACGCACAATTTCAGGATCAAGCGCTGCTGTAACTTCATCAAAAAGCATGATTTCAGGATTCATACAAAGGCTTCTAACTATGGCTATACGTTGTTTTTGTCCACCACTTAATTCTTTAGGGTAAGCTTTTAATTTATGCAAAAGCCCTACTCTATCAAGCCAGTATTTAGCTTCTTCTAAAACCTCTTCTTTTTTTCTTTTTTGCACCTTTAAAGGTCCTAAAAGTATATTTTGCTCCACATTTAAATGATCAAAAAGTTCATAAGATTGAAACACCATACCTATTTTTTGGCGAATTTGAGTCCATTTTTTATAATTTTTATCAATTTTTTCATCATCTACAAAAATAGCCCCATCAGCCATTTCTTCTAAACCATTAATACATCTTAAAAGTGTAGATTTCCCACAGCCACTTGGACCTAGTATAACCACTACTTCTTTTTGATTTACTTCTAAATTTATATCTTTTAAAACATGATGATCATCATAGTATTTTTGTAAATTTTGTATTTTTAAAATGCTCATATTAGCTCCATTTTTTCTCTAAAAACTTTGAATATACCGACAAAGGATAGCAAAGTATAAAATAAATCAATAAAATCAAACCATAAATCACAAAAGCTGCGTAAGAATTTTGAAATAAATTTAACTCAATCACTTGTTGGCCTACTTTAATAAGCTCTATGCCACCGATTAGATAAATCACTGAAGTGCTTTTAATAATTCTTGTAAAAAGATTAATACTCATTGGTAATAATCTTCTTAAAGATAAAGGTATAATGATAAAAAGATAAACTTCAAATTTATTAAAACCTAGTGAAAGTCCTGATTCATACTGGTGTTTTGGTATGCTTGCTAAAGATGATCTAACCAAATCCATCATCTCAAACACACCCCAAATACTAAAAACAATAATACTTGAACCCAAAGCACTCAAATGCCATCCAAACCATTTCGCCAAGCCAAAATGCACTATAAAAAGCCAAACAATCAAAGGCATAATACGTACAAATTCAAGCATAAAACGACAAAAAGCATAAAGGATTTTATTTTTAGAATGCATTAAAATTCCAAAAAATACTCCTCCAATAAGTGAAATCAAAACACTAATCAATGAAAGCTCTAAAGTAACCTTTAAACCTTGTGCTAGTCTAAAAAAGGTATCTTGATTTAAAATTTCAAACATAATTTAACCTTTTTTCTATACGATTTAACACTAAAGATAAAGGTAAAATCAAAATCAAATAACAAAGCACCAAAGCAAATAATGCTTCATTGCTTTTATAATAAAGCCCTATAAGATCTTTAGCCACATATACTAAATCCGCTAAAGCAATAATGCTTACTACAGAAGTTTCTTTGAGTAAAAAAATGATATTTGCGCTAATACTTGGCATAGCTATACCCAAAGCTTGAGGCATGATCACATAGCGAAAATTTTGCCATTTACTCAAACCCAAAGAAAGTCCTGATTCATATTGTTGTTTTTTCACCGCTTCCATACCTGCTCTTAAGCTCTCAGCCATATAAGAACCACCTAAAAAACTAAGTCCTATCACAGCACAAGCAAAAGAACTAAGGTGTATTCCAAACTCAGGCAAAGCATAATATAAAAAGAAAAGTTGGATTAATAAAGGTGTATTTCTTGAAAATTCTATGTAAATTTTACAGATTGTATTTAAAAAAGAAAATTTAAAATAACTTACTCCCACACAAAATAAACCTACTAAAAATGAAAAAAATACTCCATAAATAGCAAGTTTTAAAGTAAGCCAAGAAGCTTGTATAAACATAGGGCTAAACTTGATTAAAAAATCAAAATCCATAAAACCTTCCATACTTTAAATACAATATTGTAACAAATAAGACTTAAAAAGACTTAATTAAATTTTGCATTTTTTCTTTATTTAAAATTGCTATTTTACCTTTATTTGTACAAATAAGCTCATTTTGTTTTAATTCTTTTAAAAAACGCGACAAGGATTCTGGAGGTAAATTTAAAATCACAGCGATTTCTTTTTGCTTTAAATTTTGTAATTTTTCTTCATTTTCTAGTAAAAAGCTAACTAATCTTGACTTTAAATCCAAAGATTTTTGCCTGATGAAATTTTCTAAAATTCGAATTTTACCGATTAAAGAAGTCAGAAGTAAAAAGCTAAATTCTCCATTTTCTAAGCATAATTTTTTAAATTCATCAAAGTCAAAAACACAAATTTCACAATCTTGCTCACAAATTGCATTAGCTGGGTAATTAATACCCTCAAACACAGGCATTTCGGCTATAAAATTCACCGGAGTTAGAGTATGCAGTGTCAGCTCAAAACCTTTTGCATTTACCTTATATATACGTACTTTTCCACTTAGTAAAATGTAAATTTTATTTGCTTTTTCACCTTGAAAAAATAAAATATTCCCTTTGTTAAAATGTTTTTTCTTGCCTTTAGAAATTAAAATTTCAAAATGTTTATCCATTTTCTTTTTCCATATTTTTAATACTTTCTTTTGCTCTTACAACTAATTCTTCATCATCTGTAAAATCAAAGAATTTAAAATGATTGCCATGTTGCATTCTACCATCTAGTAAATCCCCACTTAGCCTATTTTTCAAATCAAGCTCAGCTATTTTAAATCCATCTAAAGTTTTAGCAAATTCAAGCAAACGGCTTGGAATTTCTTTTTGCTTAGTGTATAAATAACAAAAGCTCTCAAGCCCTACTCTACCTACCCTACCTCGAAGCTGATGCAAGGTAGCAAGCCCAAGTCTTTCAGCCCCAACAACTACAATAACGCTTAGTCTTGGCAAAGAAATCCCCACTTCAACCACCGTCGTAGAAAGTAAAATCGTGCCTTTTTCTCTAAATTCTTGCAAAATTTGATCTTTATTTTTATCTTTTCCATGGGTTACATAAACATTTTTGTATTTGTTTATCCAGTATTCTTGTGCTTGTTCTAATGATAAATAATCTATATTTTCACTTTCATTTACCAAAGGATAAATGATGATTGTTTGATGATTTTTAGCTAGTTCATCATCGATTTTTTTAAGCAAATATTTAAAATCTTTATCTTGTATGCAAAAAGTTTTAATGTCTTTTTTAAAAGGCATTTGTTTAATAAAACTAAAATTTACAAGCTCACTTTGTATCATAGAAAGCGTTCTTGGTATAGGCGTAGCAGAAAATTGCACGATATGTGGAGCATATTGAGAGTTTTTACTAAGCTCGCTTATTTTTTGTCTTTGATTAGAGCCAAAGCGGTGTTGCTCATCTATCATCACTAAAACCGCTTCAAATTCTTCTTGATGAATGAGTGCATGTGTACCTATAATAAAATGAGCTTGTTCTTTTAATTTTGCTAAATCTTTATCTTTTTTACCACCTTTTAAAAGTAATACATTAACAAAATCAGGCAAAAGTCTTTTTGCTTCATGATAAATTTGCTCTGCTAATATACTAGTTGGAGCCATTAAAATAGCCTTTTTAGGATATACTAGCAAACTTGCAGCAAGTATGACCAAAGTCTTACCACAACCCACATCGCCCATCACCACACGCCTTTTAGTAACTTTACTTTGTAAGTCTTTTTTAATATCTTCTATCGCCAAAAGCTGATCATTTGTAGGGTTAAATTCTAAACCCTTAAGCCAAGAGCTTATATCGAAAAGTTCTATTTTATAAGCATTTTGTGATATTTTTTTACCCTTTAAACGCCTTAAATGATTAAAAATTTCTATATATTTTAAGTCTTTAACTATGGCGTTAAAATTTTCATAAAGAGTTAAATCATTATAATTGTGTAAATTCAAAAGTAAATTAATGTATTTTTGTTCTAAATTTAGCGCTTTTAAATTAGCTTCGTTGACATATTTTAAGATAAGTTTTTTTATGCTTTCATCTTTAATAGAGCTAATTTGATATTTAGGAACTATTTGACCTATATTTTTTACTATTTTTGGGTTTATAAACTGCCAAATTCCATTAAAAAAATTCATCTTTGCATGGATACAAATCAAAGCATTGTGTTTAAAAATTTTAAAATGCCATTTATTAGGATGAAAAATTACTATATTTGCCTTTATACCCCATTCTAAACATTCACAAAGTATAAAAAGCTGAGAATGATGATTTTGCGTGCTGATAATTTTTACATTTTGGGTGCAAAATGTATCTTTTGGAAACTTTGAAATTCTAAAATCATCAAATTTTTTAGGTAAAATCAAAGCCAAATCGATATAATTTTTAACCCCTAAAGCATGAAGTAGTTTTAAGTCCTTTTCTTCAACTTTCATTTTCTATGCTTGCAAAACTCACTTTGGTAATTTCACTATGTGCTTTAATAAAGTCATTTAACTCATTTAAAGTAGTGTTTTTAATCTTTTGCATTTCTTCTTTTAAATTTCCAAGTTTTAAACCATGCAAATATTCATTTAACATTATATCTAGTCTTTTAGCCAAGCTTTCATATCTTAAAGGCATAGAACCTACTAAAAATTGCTTAGCTAGTTGAAATTCTTTTTCATTTACTCCATTTTGGACAAAGTTTTCAAAAACTTCCTTAACTAAAGTTTTAGCCTCATTAGAACTTTCATTTTTAGTTTGCAAATACCCAAAAACTCTACTATAATTTAAATTTACATCAAGCATAGCATATGCTGAATACGCCAAACCTCTTTTCACACGCACTTCCTCCATCAAACGCGAACCAAAACCACCTTGACCCAAGATAAACAAAGCAAGTTTAGCTAAATACATTTTCTCATCATTAATTTGCATATTAAATGGAGAGCAAAAGTATATATAAGCTTGCTCGGTACTTTTTTGCTCACTTACTTCTATACTCTCATCAATGAGTTTGTAACTTTTGTTTTGATTTGGGGTGTTTCTTTTTAAAATTTGGCAAATTTTTTCTGTTTTGACTTTCACTTCATCTTCTTTAATATCTCCACCAAAAACAAATAAAGCATTATCAAGCACTAAATTTTCACTCATAAAATCTTGCAATTCTTTTAAGCTAATCTTTTCTATGCTTTCTTTAGTCCCATCAAGACCACTAGCAAAAATTTCATCTTTGAAAACATTCTTATTTAAAAGTCTTTTTGCTTGATAATCATAATCAGTATTTAAACTTGCAAGCTCACCTAAGGCTAAAGTTTTTAATCTTTGTAAGATTTTTTTATCAAAACGCACATTTAAAAATAATTCTTGTAATTTTTCTAAAGCAAAATCAAAATGTTCTTTCAAACATTTAATACTAATTTGAAAATGCTCAAAACTAGCCTTAGCATAAAGCTCTATAGCACGGTATTCTAAGCTTTTAAAAAACTCATCATTGCTTCCTTCATTTAAAAGCCTAGCAAGCATACTTGCACAACCTCTATTGTGTTTTTCTGCTATTTTTCCACTATTTTTAAAAATGAGCTTAAAAAATACCACAGGAAGCTCGTTTTCATACTCATATGTTATGTCTATTTTAGTATTATTAAAGTCTAAATTTAGCATTAAAACCTTTCTAAAATATTATAAGCTGTATCGCGTTTAGCAGGTAATTCTCCTATATCTTTGATAAGTTCTATCATTTGTTCTTGATTCATTCTATATTTTGCACCCGCTGCGGCTACGACATTTTCTTCCATCATGGTTGAACCTAAATCATTTGCACCAAACTTTAAAGCAAGTTGGCCTATTAAAGAGCCTTGTGTTACCCATGAGCTTTGTAAATTTTTAAAATTATCTAAATATAATCTTGCCAAAGCTAGCAATCTTAAATACCTATTAGAGCTTTGCTTGATGATTTCAGGGTGTTTTTTGATCAAAGGGGTATTTTCACTTTGAAATGACCATAAAATAAAAGCTCTAAAACCATTTGTTTTATCTTGTAAATTTCTTAAATGATCAAAATGTTCGATAATTTCCTCATCATTCTCAACCGTACCAAACATCATAGTAGCAGTACTTTTCATACCTATATTATGCGCACTCTCATGCACCCTAAGCCAAGTAGCTGTGTCACATTTATGTGGTGCTATAATATCTCTTACTCTATCGCTTAATACTTCAGCACCTGCTCCAGGTATAGAAAAAAGTCCTTTAGCTTGTAATCTTTTTAAAACCTCTTCAATAGAAATTTTAGAAACTCTTGCTATATAAGCTATCTCTACTGCTGAAAAACCATGCACAGTGATGGTTGGATAATTAGTTTTTATATAAGAAAGTAAGTCTTCATACCATTCTATTTTAAGTTTTGGGTGTACTCCGCCTTGAAATAAAATTTGCGTTCCACCTATGACTTGTAATTCTTCTATTTTTTGTCCTATTTCTTCGTATTTTAAAATATAAGAATCATCATCTTTTTCTTTTCTACAAAAAGCACAAAAATCACAATCAATACAACAAATATTTGTGTAGTTTATATTTCTATCTACCACAAAAGTAGTTATTTTTTCAGGATGAAGCTCTAATTTTTTTTCATATGCCATTGCACCTAGTTCATATAAAGGTGCATTTTGGAGTAAATTTAATGCTTCTTTTTTGCTTAATCTATTCATTATTAACCTTTTTTATAAAAAAGAATTATTATAGCATTTAAATGTAAAATAATCTTAAAAACGTTATAATCAAGCCCTTTAATTTCATATATTCATAGGATGTTCATGACTTATAGGTCTTTACTTAAAAATAATAAAACTTTTCGCCTTTTAGCAACAGTACAATTTATAAGTTATTTTGGCGCGTGGTTTTCTCAAGTGGGTGTTTTTACCCTTTTAACCAAAGAACTCCAAGCACCTGCAAATATTATAGGTTTTTCAGCTATTTTTGTTTTTTTACCTTCTATTATACTTGCACCTATAAATGGAGTTATAGTAGATAGATTTAAACCTAAGAATTTATTACTAACAATGATTAGCATTGAGATGATTTCTATTTTTATGCTAATTTTTGTAAATTCTTTAGCTATGCTTTGGTTTTTATACTTTTTAACCTTTGTGCGCATGGCGGTTGCAAGCATGTATTTTCAAACAGAAATGTCAGTTTTACCTAAAATTTTAACTCCACAAGAATTAAAACTAGGCAATGAGCTTCATAGTATTATATGGGCTGTATCATATGCTTTGGGTATGGGCACAGCAGGACTTTTTATAGATCTTTTTGGAGTAAAACCAGCTTTCATAGCTGATACTTTAATGTTATTTTGTGCCATGCTTATACTTAAAACTTTAATCTTACCTGATGAAAAAAATACCACACAAAACAATCTTTTTATATTAATCAAAGAAGGTTTAGCTTATGTATTTAACAATAAAAAAATCATTCATTTGATTTTACTTCATGGAGTTGTAGGGATAACCGCTTATGATGTTTTAATCACTCTTTTGGCCGAATATGAATACGCAAAAGTTATTTCCATACCTCTAGCCATAGGGCTTTCTAATGCTATAAGAGCCGTATCTTTACTCATAGGACCTTATGTACTTAGTCCTTATATTAATAAAAATACTTTAGTATATTTATACTTAGCGCAAGGTATAGGTATAATGCTTTGGGCTTGCTTGCAATTTAACTTTTATCTTGCCTTTGTAGGCTTAGTAATGGCAGGTTTTTGTACTTCATCTTTATGGAGCTATACTTACACACTTTTGCAAAATGATTGTGATAAAAGATATTATGGTAGAGTGATTGCCTATAATGATATGGTGTATTTAACTTTTAGTGCAATTATTGCTTTTTCAACAGGATATTTATTTGAATTTTATGGAGTAAAATTAAGCCATTTTACTTTTGGCTTGGGGGTATGTTTTATCTTTGCGGCGATTTATTGGTGGTGGTTTAATAAAAAATATAATTAATCCACCTTAGAATAATAAACCCCGCCCGCTGAAAAGTTTTTTTCAAAATACGCTGTTTCAGGTACAAGATCTGATTTTCCTGGGTATATTCTACCCTCCCTATTTAATATCCTATGGAAACGCTCCATTAATCTTATTTTGAAATCTTGATCAAAATAAATCATCATATTTCTTGAAAAAATCACATCAAATTTCCCAAGTTTAAATAAAGAATCATCAAAAACATTACAAAGCTCAAAACGACATCTACAAGCTAAAGTCTCTTTTTTAAGCTGATACATCCTATCTTTTACATCAAAATAACGCGTTTTTTGCATAGTGTTTAATCTAGCTACTGAGCGCTCTGAATATAACATTTCATTGCATTTATCTATCATTTTTTTATTAATATCTATACCAACTATATTCATACCTTTAACAAAATTCTCACTTGCTAAAATAGCCAAAGAATACACTTCTTCACCACTTGAACATGGGGCGCAAAGTACATTTACAGGTCGATCAAGAGATTTTATATAAAAAATTACATCTTTTAATTGTTCTAATTCTCTAAAAAAATATGTCTCACAAACTGTAATAAAATCCATAGTTTCTTGCTTTAAATTTCTTTGAAACTGCACTTTTTCATTTAATTCACTAAGACTGCTTAAACCTAATTCTTGTAAAAATTTAGGTAGCTTTATGGATAAAATATCTTTTTTAGTATTAAGATTATTTCCACTTATTTGCTCTACTATTTTTATAAAATCATTCATTTCATTTTCTGTAATTTTTATCATCTTTCCATCCTATGATTTGATAAAATTTATTATTTCTTTTTTGAGTTCTATTAAACTCATAGGTTTTAAATTTGGATTAGTATCTCTAGCTTTTTTTGGCATTCCATATACTATAGAATCTGCCTCATTTTCACATAAACACCTCACACCAACTTTATAAAGCTCAAATAAAGATTTAGCACCATCATCACCCATTCCTGTCATAATCAAAGCTAAAATTTTATGATATTTGCAAAGATTTACAGCTGAATGAAATAAAACATCAATTCCTGGATTAAAACTACTTGTTTGCTCTGTAGTATTTAACACCAAAGCATTATTTCCACTTAAAACCATATTTCTTTGACAAATATAAATTTTATTTTTTAAAACTTCTTTGTCATTTGGTATGATCACATCACTTTTTGCTTCTTTGTTGAATTGATTTACAAAAGAAGGAATAAAAGCTGGGTTCATATGTTGGGCAATCACTACCGCACAATCTTTAAGTTCTATATCATTAAGTAAAAACTTTAGTTGGCTTGGACCGCCCGTTGAAGAACCAATCAAAATAAGCTTCATTTTTTACCTTAAGTTTAGTATTATTATATCAAATTAAATATTTGAAAATATTAAAAAATAATTATATACAAGAAAGAAAAATTTTAATTAAATATGATAAAATTAATACTTTAAATTTCAAATGATAAGTGATTATTAAATGTTAAGAGAAAAAATTTACATAGCAAGTGATCATGCTGGCTTTATTTTAAAACAAGAAATTATCAATTTTTTACAAGAAAAAAATATAAGCTTTGAAGACTTAGGTCCTTTTAGTAACGATCGTTGTGATTATCCTGATTATGCACATTTATTAAGCTCTAAAATTAATGAAAATAGTTTTGGAATTTTAGTGTGTGGATCAGGTATTGGTATGAGTATAGCAGCAAATCGCCATACAAACATACGCTGTGCTTTGTGTAATGAACCTTTAAGCGCTAGACTCTCAAGAGAACATAACGATGCAAATGTTTTAGCCTTAGGAGCTAGACTAACCGGAGTAGATATGGCTTTTGAAATCATCTCAAATTTCATTAATACTTCTTTTAGCGGTGGAAGACATTGCGTGCGAATTAGTAAAATAGAGGCAAAATTATGATTTTAAGTTGGCTTGTATTAACTGTATTAATTTGTGTTAGTATTTATATGACTATTATGTTGCTTTATTACAAAACCTTACTTCATAAAGAAAAAGTAGCAAAAGAATTCATAAAAAATAATCTTGATGATACTGAAATAGTCATTAGAAAATTACAAGTACAACTTCAAAGAAGCTTGGGTAATATTGATATTTTAACTGAGGAATTAAACAAAAGCAAAGCAGACCTAACCTCTCTTAGAACAAGAAATTCACAATATCGTATCGAAAATGAAAAATTAAGACAAAGAATCAAAGAATTAGAAGCAAAAATCGAGGCATTATTATGATGAAAGAACAAGATAAAAAATACTTATTAGATAGCATTAGAGCTATTAAGGATTTTCCAAAAGAAGGAATTATCTTTAGAGATATCACTACTTTATTAAATAATAAAGAAGCATTTGCATTTTTAATGGATCATTTAGTTGAAAAATACCAAAATGCAAAACTTGATTATATCGTTGGTATAGAAAGTAGAGGTTTTATTTTTGGAGCTGCACTAAGTGCTAGATTAAAACTACCTTTTGTGCCTATTAGAAAACCAGGTAAATTACCTTCAAAATGCTTGCAAGAATCTTATAGTTTAGAATATGGTAGTGATACCATAGAAATTCATATCGATGCATTTAACAATCAAAAAGCAAACGTTTTGCTCATAGATGATCTCATCGCCACAGGTGGCACAGCTATCGCTGCTGTTAAACTCATAGAAAAACTCAATGCAAAATGCGTTGAAGCTTGTTTTTTACTAGAATTAAAAGGTCTTGATGGAGCTAAAGAATTAGCTAAATTAACTTCTGTTTATAGTGTTTTAGAGGTATAAAATGGAAGAATTTTTAAAACAACTTTTGTATGATTATAAAAACTGGGCTTATATCATCGTGTTTTTATGGTGCATACTTGAGGGAGAACTTGCGCTTATTTTAGCAGGTATTTTTGCACATGAAGGTCATGTAAATTTAGGACTTATCATCTTTGTAGCAGGTTTGGGTGGTTTTGTAGGCGATCAAATATATTTTTATATAGGAAGATATAATAAAAAATACATTCAGAAAAAACTTCGCACCCAAAGGCGTAAATTTGCCATAGCGCATTTACTCTTACAGCGTTTTGGTTGGCCTATTATATTCATACAAAGATATATGTATGGCTTTAGAACTATTATACCTATGAGCATAGGACTAACACGCTATAGTGCGAAAAAATTTGCATTTATTAATCTCATTAGTGCTTGGGCTTGGGCTGCTATAACCATTTTGCTTGCATGGTTTTTTGGAAAACAAATTTGGCTTGCAGTGGAATGGGCTGGAGATCACTGGTATTTTGCAGTACCTATTATTGCTTGTTTTTTACTTGCTTTATTTTTAGGTATGAAACAAATAGAAAAATCAATACTTAGAAAAAGGGAACATAAATGATTTTTAATTTTAAAGAAGAAACTATAAATTCTATAAATGCTGACTTTGAAATCATTTTAATACAAGATAAAAAGATAGAAAAATACACTCAAAGTCAAAAACTTTTTAAACTTTCAAACTATAAAGGCGAAGGAATTTGCATAGATATGCAAAATAAAATTCTTTATAGCGAACTTAAAAGTTTAGAATATGAAGATATAAGACTTGCTTTTGCAAATGCTTATAAAGCTTTAAAAAAACTTGAAATTCAAAGTGTTAAAACAAAGAGTGTTGTAGGAAAATGCGTAGTAAATAGCTTTAATGCCATGATTCAAGGATTTACTTTTGGTGCTTATGAGTTTGATAAATATAAAAAAGAAAAAACACAGAGTAAGTTAGAGAATATTTTCATCTCAAAAGATGAAATTAATGACAAAGCATATAACCTAGAAGAAGCTTGCATAGGTATAAACTATGGTCAGGTTTTTTCAAATGCTTGTGATTTTGCAAAAAATATCGTAAATGAAATTCCTCAAATTTATACTCCTGCAAAAATGGCTGAGGATGCTCTTAGCTTAAGTCAAAATGATTGCAAGATTTCATGTAAAATCTATGAGAGTGATTTCTTAGAGCAAGAAAAAATGCAAGCATTTTTAGCAGTAAATCGCGCTTCGATCCATCCACCAAAACTCATTCATCTTTCATACAAACCAAAAAATGCAAAAATGAAAGTAGTGTTTATAGGTAAAGGGCTAACTTATGATAGTGGTGGACTTAGTTTAAAACCTGCTGATTATATGCTAACGATGAAATCTGACAAAAGTGGTGGTGCGGCCGCAATGGCTATCATCAAAGGTACAAGTGAATTAAACCTTGATATAGAAGTGCATTCTATCATCGGTGCAACTGAAAACATGATAGGTGGAAATGCTTACAAGCCTGATGATGTACTCATCTCAAGAGAAGGTGTGAGTATAGAGGTTAGAAATACCGACGCAGAAGGAAGATTAGTTTTAGCAGACTGTCTTTCGCTTGCTCAAGATCTAAAACCTGATTTATTAATAGATCTTGCCACTCTAACTGGAGCTTGCGTAGTAGGACTTGGAGAATACACAAGTGCTATCATGGGAAATAATGAAGATTTACAAAATGATTTTTTCAAAGTAAGTAAAAAAAGTGGAGATTTAGCTACTATTTTACATTTTAACCCACATTTAAAAGAGCTTATAAAATCAAATATAGCAGATGTTAGCAATACCTCTTCAAGTCGTTATGGTGGGGCTATTACAGCGGGGTTATTTTTAAATTCTTTCATTAGAGAAGAATACAAAGACAAATGGCTACATTTAGACATCGCAGGGCCAGCTTACTTAGAAAAAGCTTGGGGTTATCATAGCTTTGGTGCAAGTGGAGCGGGTGTTAGAATGTGTCTTTCATATTTACTTTATCTTTCAAGGAAACAAAAATGAGTTTATCAGTTGGTATAGTAGGGCTTCCAAATGTTGGAAAATCTACCACTTTTAATGCACTAACAAGAGCACAAAATGCAGAAAGTGCAAATTATCCATTTTGCACCATAGAGCCAAACAAAGCAGTCGTACCTGTACCTGATCATCGTTTAAAAGAGCTAGCAAAGATTGTCAATCCACAAAAAATCATACGCTCAAATATAGAATTTGTTGATATAGCAGGTTTAGTAGCTGGCGCTAGCAAAGGTGAGGGTTTGGGTAATAAATTTTTATCTAACATACGTGAAACAGAGATGATTTTACATATTGTGCGTTGTTTTGATGATGAAAATATCACCCATGTTGCGGGCAGTGTTGATCCTGTGCGTGATGTGCAAATCATAGAAACAGAACTTATACTAGCAGATATAGAACAACTTAGTAAAAAAATAGAAAAACTCACCAAAGGTGCAAAGGCCAACGAAAAAGGTGCAAAAGAAAGTTTGGCTTTAGCTAATGAGCTTTTAGAACATTTAAATCAAAACAACAGTGCAAGTTCTTTCCCAAATAAAAATGAAGTCTATCATGCTCTTATAAAAGAACTAAGATTGCTTTCAGCTAAGGAAGTGATATATGGGGCAAATGTAGATGAGAATTCCCTTTTAGAAGACAATGAATTTGTAAAAAACCTCAAAGAATTTGCAGCAAAATCAGGTCATGAGGTTATCAAACTTTGCTCTAAAATAGAAGAGGAAATGATAGCTTTAAGCGATGAGGAGCATTTTGAGTTTTTAAAATCTTTAGGGATTGAACGTAGTGGGCTTGAAGTAGTTATACGCACAGCATTTTCAAAGCTTAATCTAATTAGCTATTTTACAGCAGGTCAAATAGAAGTTAGATCATGGACTATACAAAGAGGCTGGAAAGCACCAAAAGCAGCAAGTGTAATCCACAACGACTTTGAAAAAGGTTTTATCAAAGCTGAAGTGATTTCTTATGAAGATTATATCGCTTGCAAAGGAGAAAGTGGCGCTAAAGAAGCAGGAAAACTACGCCTTGAAGGAAAAGATTATATCGTACAAGATGGCGATGTAATGCATTTTAGATTTAATGTTTAATAAAATTTGCAAGCTATTTCAAGCTTGCAATCTC